>JAIVYN010000247.1:0-5518 GCA_048635425.1 Candidatus Aegiribacteria sp. | reverse complement strand
GAAGTTGTTTCTTGGTCAACAAAATCTAAAGGTATGTCTAAACCATCTCTAATTTTTTCATGAATATCTGCTTTATACCGTCCGGAAATGGATTCTGAAAGTTGCAAAAGAGAGTTACCTTTGTAATAGATATTGATGTAATTGTCCCTGATTTCAAGGATAAGGTCAGAATCTGCAATAACTTTTTTTCTAATTCCAGCAAGAAATCCGGATTTCAAAGAATTTATGAAAGTTGCAGATAGCTTACGCATGGCTTTCTTTCAAAGATAAGTCGAAAATGGTATGCACAGCATACCCTACATTAACTACCCCTATGGTGAAGAAATCAATGAGCGCCCGCACGTCAATCATAAATTACATTGTAGGAGGGGGGAATGCAAGAAAAAAAGAATAGTGATTAGTTAATTGGTTAATTGAGGATTAGAGAATTGGCCCCGGTGAGATAAACTTCGTTATCTCAGAGGGTAAATACGTAATGACGTTTTCGTATTGAGTCCCTTCGACTTCGCTCAGGGTGAAGGGATTAGTTGATTAGTGAATTAGAGATTAGAGAATTGGTGGGTTAGAGAGTTGGATACTTGATAGTGGATTCCCGCCTTCGCGGGAATGACAACGTCGCCGTGGCGGCGACGGCTAAACGAGACCGCGATGAATTGCCCCCGCTGCCCGCGTAAGCGGGCACAAAGCGGGGTAAAGAGAACCCCCAAATAAATTTGGTAAAAAGAGAACACCTTGCAGTGCAAGGGGCTAACAAAAGGTATTCCTCGCGCGGGGCAGGCAGGGGCTAAATATCTGGAAAGTTCAGGTTAGCGAATTCGGCGTGGAATTTTCGGGCGGCTTTGTCATACGCTTTGGCGGCCTCTATCTCATTGGAGAAGTAGCCGAGGTAGTATTTTTTGTTGTTGCAATGTACCTGGGCGGCACATTTTTTTTGTCTTTTGTTCCAGTGTACGCCTTTGTATTTTGAGGTTTTGTGTGAGAGCCTTCTCTGGTTCTGGCAGTTTTGGGTGAAAGTTGCAAGGCGAAGATTACTCCTGCGGTTGTTCAGGCCGTTGTGGTCGATGTGGTCAACGACGAGATGGTCGGGGGCGTTGGTGATTTGGCGGTGCATTTTGATGCTTTTGCCATTTTCTTTTCGAACAGCGTAGTAATTTTTAGGAGTGCCTTCGGTGAACCAGGTATGTTGGCTCAAGACGGGGTAGTCTTTGGCTTCGACGATGGTGAATTGGCCGCGGGTGAGAGGTATAAGGCGAGGGGTGTGGTTTTGGGCTTTGGCGGCCCCATCCTTCGTCCCGATACAATCGGGACTTCGGAAGGCAAGTCGTGAAGGGTGGAAGTTGGGGCATTTGTCGAGGAGGGAGCGGACTTTCCAGGTGCCTTCGGAGCCTTTTTTCTGGCGGCAGATAAGAACAGCGCGGCCGGTGCCGGTGGCAAAGGTTGAGAAGCAGCAATTGTCACATCGTTTTTGGTGAGACATAAAAGAATCCTTCGGTCGTATTTTTTTATAAATCCTAACCCGGCGTAGCCTGAACCAAAGAGGGTTGGACAAAAGGCTGACGCCTCAACGAAACCGCCTTCCGCTGCTGCACATCTTCTCTGTTCGCATGACCGCAATCTCCCTCCCCACCCTCTTTCGAGGGAGGGAGATTGCTTTTTTTGTTACTAAAAAGCTTCGCCTCTGCTACCGGGTCGATCAAACACCACGCCAAATAACGACGATTTGGCATGTCGTTTTAAGCGCCCCTCAGTTTGCCGACTTCGACCCTGCTCAGGACAGGTATCTAAATTCTAAACAAGCACGAATTACCAAAATTTGAAATTCAAAACGAGATTGCCGCGCTCGGCTTCGCCTCGCTCGCAATGACGGGGGCAGTTTAGGTTGGCCCCGGTGAGATAAGCTTTGCTATCTCACGGGGTAAAAGTGTAATATTAAGTTATAACTCTATTTTGGGGGTATTATACCATAAAATGCGGGATTTTTCAAGAGGATTTTTGCGAGAGAAAACGGGCAAAGACGGGCATTGACTTGAATGAGCAGGCCTGGTAAAATACACCCTTTGGTGGGGGCAAGATTTGTGGTGAAAGTAGCTCAGATGGTTAGAGCACTGGATTGTGGATCCAGGGGTCGGGGGTTCGAGTCCCCTCTTTCACCCTTTTTTAGAACACGGGTCAAAAGATTGTTTGCTCGAACCCGTTACAATGGCTGCGAGGAGCGGCAGTGTTTGTGTGAATACTGGCTACCTGAGTTAAGAAAAGGAGAAACAAAATGAAGAAACGCACGTCTAATTCAAATCTGTTGTTAAGTATTGTTTCGCTGGTTATTGTTTTAGTTTGCTTAGGCTATATGGCGACGAGGGCGGAGGCAGGAGAATTGAATCGGCCGCCCAAGGGTTTTGTGGCGCTGTTCAACGGCAGGGACCTGGCGGGCTGGAAAGGGCTGGCAGGCAATCCGAAGAGCCGGCGCGAGATGAGCCGTGAAGAATTAGCCAAGGCACAAGCCAAGGCGGACGAGGACATGCTGGCACACTGGAAGGTGGTCGATGGTGCACTTTGCTTTGACGGTAAAGGGCACAGCCTTTGTACGGTAAAGGACTACGGCGATTTCGAGATGTTGGTCGATTGGAAGATAGAGGCCGGTGGTGACAGCGGCATTTACCTGCGAGGTACGCCACAGGTACAGATATGGGACACAGCAGACAGAAAAGTCGGGGCGCAGGTTGGCTCGGGGGGGTTGTATAATAACAAGAAGGGAGCGAGCAAGCCCTTGAAGCTGGCGGATAAACCCGTTGGACAATGGAATACTTTTAGAATTATTATGACCGGCGAGCTGGTGACAGTGTATCTTAATGATGAGTTAGTTGTCGATAACGTTGTGATGGAGAACTACTGGGAGCGAGATAAGCCGATTTACCCTAACGGCCAGATAGAGCTTCAGTCGCACGGCAGTCTGCTTTATTTCAGGAACGTATTTATTCGTGAGATAACCAACAAGCTCACCGAGCAGGAAAAGGCTGACGGCTTCAAGCTGCTCTTCAACGGCAAGAACCTGAGAGGCTGGCAGGGCAATACAAAGGGTTATGTGGTCAAGGATGGTACGATTGTTGTGGAGCCCGAGCTTGGCAGGGGTGATCTTTACACGGCGCAAGAGTACGGCGATTTCATTATGCGGTTCGAGTTCAAGCTGACGCCCGGTGCCAATAACGGTCTTGGGATTCGCACGCCGATGAACGTCAATGCCGCGTATCAGGGGATGGAGCTGCAGATATTGGATAACACGGCGTCCAAGTATAAGAATCTCAAGCCCTATCAGTTTCACGGGTCAATTTATGGTGTTGTTCCGGCGAAGCGCGGATACCTAAAGCCGGTTGGTATGTGGAATTTTCAAGAAGTTATTGCCAAGGGCAAGCAGATCACGATCAAGCTCAATGGGACAACAATTGTTGATGCGGATATCCAGAAGGCCAGCACGCCGGAGACGATGGATGGAAGAGACCATCCGGGCCTGAAGCGAGACAAGGGCTATATCGCTTTTTGTGGGCATGGGGACAAGCTTGCATTTCGTAGTTTGAGATTAAAAACTCTTAAATAGTTATTTATAAAAACGAACGAAACCAACAAATTCATAGAAAACACAGGTCTGGTAGTTAAGACCACCCCCAAACAAGTTTGAGGGTGCCACCCAGTGTTTCTTTAATAAAGCGAAGTCCAATAGATGGCAAAGATTTGTGAAAAATAAGAAGGGAAAGACAATGATAAACAGAAGAAGTAAAAAAGGTGGGATGGTAACCCGCCGGCAGTTTTTGAAAAGCTCAGCGGTCGCTGCGGGAGCTATAGCCTGGCCGACAATCGTTCCTTCTTCGGTATTTGGCGCAGGTGCACCGAGTAGTCGCATCACGATGGGCTGTATTGGTATGGGAGGTCAGGGCACGGGAAATATGAAGGGATTCAAAGGCAAGTCCGGCTGCGAGGTGGTGGCGATTTGCGATGCTGATGTGAAACATATGGGGCGAGCCGGTCAGGCGGCCGGTCTTACTGCAAGCTCCTGTTACACCGACTTTCGTGAAGTATTGGCCCGGGATGATATCGACGCGGTATCAATCGCTGCGCCCGACCATTGGCACGTGCCGATGTCGGTTGCGGCGGTACGGGCGGGTAAGGATGTGTTTTGTGAGAAACCACTGACTCTGGCCATAGGGGAGGGACGTGTCCTTGCAGATGAGGTGAAGCGGTACGGGCGGGTTTTTCAGACCGGCTCTCAGCAGCGTTCGGGCAGCGAGTTTCGATTCGCGTGCGAGCTGGTCCGCAACGGGCGAATCGGCAAGCTGCACACTATGAGAGTCGGGATTCATGGTAACAACCGCACCTGTCCGCCGACGTGGAGCCCCGAGCCGGTGCCGGAAGGGTTTGATTATGATATGTGGCTTGGGCCTGCGCCGTGGGAACCATACACCGAGCAGCGATGTCACTATCAGTTTCGCTTTATTTTGGACTACTCCGGCGGTCAGATGACCAACTGGGGGGCGCATTATCTCGATATTGCACAGTGGGGCAATGCGGCGGACGATACCGGGCCGATTGAAATCGTCGGCAGTGGTGATTTTCCCAAGACTGGACTGTTTACAACCGCTCAAAACGAGAACATTGAGTACACATACGCAAACGGCGTTAAATTATTCCTTAAAAGCGGTAGTGGGCATACACGTTTCGAAGGGACAGAAGGGTGGGTAGATGTGACGCGGGGTAAGATAGATGCTGAGCCGAAGTCGCTTCTGACGAGCAAAATAGGGCCGGATGAGATTCACCTGTATGACAGCAACGACCACAAGCAAAATTTCCTGGATTGTATTAAGAGTCGAAAAGATACAATCTGCACGGCGGAGATCGGACACCGTACGAGCAGCGTTTGTCACCTGGGCAATATCGCGATGATGTTAGGACGGAAATTGAAATGGGACCCGAAGGCCGAACGTTTCATTAACGACCCGGCGGCAAACAATATGCTTACCCGCGCGATGCGTGCGCCTTGGCGGCTGTGAAATTTATTATTTACTATTTATTATTTACTATTTAAGACAGGTGGTGCGAGATATCGCATCCTACGGATTGCGGAGTGAACTAAAGTAAATTAAAGTGCCTAAAGTGAGCTAAAGTTGGAGGATTTTTTCCATCCACTTCATTCGCTTCGCTCATTCAGTGGCTGCCACCCCTCCGCTACGAGGATAGATTTCCGCGTCTTCGGCCCATTCGACTACGCTCAGGACAGGTTTCGCGGGAATGACAAATATGGATACGTACTCTTCTAACAGGCGTACTCTTTACGCGAAATGAATTAGTGACGGGTTGTTGGAGATCTTATTATGAAGGCAAGAGGGATTAATCGACGTCAATTTTTGAGGGAAGCAGCCGGTGCGTCCGTAGTCGCTGTGGGTTTTCCCTATTTAGCTGCCTCTTCGGCGCTGGGTCTGGCGGGGGCCGTTGCGGCGAGTAACAGGATTGTAATGGGCGCTATCGGTGTGGG
>JAIVYN010000246.1:0-5530 GCA_048635425.1 Candidatus Aegiribacteria sp. | reverse complement strand
ATTGGAGAAGGTGGTTCCGGCGGCGCTCTTGGAATAGGCGTGGGGGACAGGCTGGCAATACTTGAATTCGCATATTATTCGGTTATATCACCTGAGGGCTGTGCCGCAATCTTATGGCGCGACGGCTCACAGGCACCCAAAGCTGCCGAGGCACTTAAATTGACGAGTAAGGATTTGTATAAGCTCGAACTGGTTGACGCAGTGATTCCTGAACCGCTCGGCGGCGCACATCGTAATCTTCACGATACTGTTTATAATGTCGAGAAATATATTGTAAAAACACTGCGGGACCTCAAACGCACAAAGCTCGACAATCTGCTCGACAACAGATACAAAAAATTGCGCTCGATAGGCGTCAGTCCCGCAGAGAAGCTGCGCCGCAAAACCCTGGCCGGGAAAGAAAGAGTAAAGACAGCAATGGAAGCCGTCCCGACCAAACGAAAACGAATCCCCGCCAAGGTTTGATATCGTCGTAGTACTCTGTAACAGTTCAAATGATGGGTGTCATTGCGAGCAAAGCGAAGCAATCTAAAGCATAACGGATGAGATTGCCGCGGCCTGTAAAGCAGACCTCGCAATGACAACTATGCAAATCAAATGTTACAGAGTAGTGGAATATCTTCACAATTTTGGCCCTCAAATTGGCTTCAACATTTACAAGATTTTGGAAGGAGAGCAATTATGTCAAATAAACAACACAGTTCAAAAAAAGAAAAATCTTTCCACACACCAAAGAAAGACAAAAACTTATTAACTCGAAGAAATTTCATCTCAGCCGCAGCCGGAATCGGCGCGATGGGCGTTATTGCAAAGGGCGCAAAGAAGACAAAAGAAGATGAATCAAAGATGCCGGTATGGACGGGAGACTTAAAAAGCTCCACGAAAAAGACTCCCCGGATTCCCACCACATCAAAACCTAACGGCCTTAATATGATTGTAATCATTGCAGATACGTTTCGTGCGGACCATCTCGGCTGTTATGGCAGTACCCGTATAAAGACACCTTTTCTTGACAAGCTGGCAAAAGAAGGTGTGTTGTTTGCAGACGCCACTGCCGAAGGTCTGCCCACCATTCCCTGCCGAAGGGTCTATCACACAGGCAAAAGCGTCCTTCCAGAGGCGAAGTGGCAGCCACTTGCCGATAGTGACATTACTTTTGCCGAAGTTCTGCAAAAGCACGGTGTAACAACTGGTTTTATTGTTGATACCTATCATCATTTCAAGCCCAAGTATAATTTTCATCGAGGATTTGATTCCTGGCACTGGATTCGCGGGCAGGAGACTGACAGATGGAAAAGCGGCCCGAAAGAAAAGTTTGACCCGAAAAAGCATATGCCCGCTCATTTGTGGAACCAGCGCTATGACGCAAATATGCGTCAGTACCTGATGAATACACAGGACAGAAAAAGCCAGGAAGATTACTTCTGTGCCCAGTCCTGCAGTTCGGCTATGGATTGGCTCGAACAAAATGCCAAAGGTAATCCCTTTATGCTCTGGATTGATATGTTTGACCCTCATGAGCCGTGGGATGCACCTGAGCGATTTCAGAAAATGTATCGTGATGAATATCCCTATGAAAGATATTTATTCGGATATGGGGTAAGGAACGCTGATATTCGCCCGGATGATTTACCTGTTATCAGAGACCTTTATGCAGCAGAAGTTACGTTCAGTGATTATTGTATCGGCCGTCTTTTGAAAAGAGTTGAGCAATTGGGGCTGATGGATAATACAATCATCGTCTTTTCGACCGACCACGGTACTCATCTCGGCGAGGAAGGTTGTGTACAGAAGACTCCTGCCCTTCTTAATGCCTGTGTTACTCGTATTCCGTTAATTATTAAACACCCCGATAAGAGATTTGCCGCGAAGCGTGTTGACGCACTTGTCGGTGCCGTCGATTTTATGCCCACGTTTCTTGCGGTGCTTGGAATTGATGATTATAAAAATATGGACGGGCGGAATATGTGGAAGCTGGTGACAGGGCAGGCTCCCTCACTCCACGAAAATGTTTACACGGTCTTTAACAGATTCGGCGCGATTCACAATCTGGATTGGCACTATTTCCAGAACGTTACGGGTAAAAACCTTGGCAAAGGGCCTTGCCTTTATAACTTAAGAACAGACCCGGGCCAGACCAGGAATGTTATTAAAAAATTTCCGAAGGTAGCAAAGGATTTAAGAAACAAATTGCAGAATCATCTCAAGGTCAAAATACCCCCCTTGAAGTTATAATTACTATGAGTTCTGCAAAAAAGTTGGTTGATCAACACATGATTATAAAAGGATTTATCGCTTTTTGGGCACCAGCATAATGTCATAAGTGGGCGGCACCGTTGAAAATACCGCCCTATGCTGTATGCCACCATCAGGGCGCTCGGGTCGCTTCGGCGCGTTGCCCTATCCTCACCGATGGCGGTGGCATTATACCCATTCATGCTGTTGCCTTAAAGCGTTAAATCCAAAAGATTTGCAGGATTTATTTCTTATCAGCCCACCAACTTTTTTGCAGTTGAACCAAAAAATATAGGGCAGGCCTCCTTGCCCACCCTAATTAATAGACCTTCAAACGGATGTAAAATATCCGGATAAATATTTTCGCTAACTATCCTGCGTATCTGCTCGCTAAAAGCTATTCACTATACGTTTGTTGTTTTTGTACTTCTTTCGGGTTTTTCCCTTCTTCGATGGCTTTTATTTTTCTTACTCTTCTTTCGTGTCTTCCACCGCTGAATTCTGTATTGAGCCAGACCTCCACTATTTTTCGCAATAATACTTCTCCGACCTGGTCTCCTGACAAACAAAGGACATTTGCATCGTTATGGTCGCGTGAAATCTGGGCACTTAATTCATCATGGCACAATGCAGCTCTAATTCCATTTACCTTATTTGCCGCTATGCTCATTCCGATACCGGTTGCGCAGGCTAAGATGGCTTTGTCGGCCTGTTTTTTTGACACCGCCATTGCTACTAAATAAGCTGGGTCGGGAAAATCAACCGGATTGCTGTCGTTGGTGCCAAAATCAATACACTCATGGCCCAGCTCAGCAATTATGATCTTGATTTGCTGTTTTGCTTCGAAACCACGATGGTCGCTTCCAACTGCTATTTTCATATCACAAGCTCACTAATCTTTTTCTTCACGGCTGCTTCTATCATATCAGCACAACTATCGAAAAACTCCTGGGGGTGACCTATCGGGTCAGCAATACCTTCATCTCCTGCTAATAGAAAACACTTATTCGCAGCCTCATGACTAAGAGCAATAATTTTCTGCTGGTGCATTCGCTCCATTGCGAAAATTAAGTCACTCTCTTCGATAAGCTCTTTGGACAATCCTTGGTTCCTGTGAGCTATTAAATCTATTCCCTTGGCTGCACAAGCTGTTATCGCTTCGGTGCTTGCTGGAACGCCGGCCGTATCCATAACGCCAGCGGAACATGCCTTGTAACCTATTTTGTTTAGTTGGTCAACCTTGCATTGCAATTTTTCTGCTAAATATTTTCGAAATATTCCCTCAGCCATTGGACTTCGGCAGGTGTTGCCGGTACAAACGAATAAAAAATTAACCGCTGACATTGTATCTAACTGGGCTTGAGAATATACGCCGGACCTTAAAATCTCTAAACCTATTTTGCCTATTTTAACAACAGAGCTGCTTTTTTTATGTTTACAAGGACCGGCATCCAGCAGCAGCTCGATTTGACCTGATAATTGAGCAAGAACCTGCTCGGCATCGACCGCCGGTGGTTGACCCGCTATGTTTGCGCTTGGTGCAACAACAGGATTGTGCGTTGCTTGCAGCAACATTGTGGCTATCAGGTTGTCCGGACAGCGAATGCCTATGGAATTATTGTTATATAGATTTTTGAAAAACTCTCTTTCGAGATTCTTTTTCTGTTTGTCAATATCCTTCTGGTCTAATTCAAAGACTATGGTCAAAGGTCCGGGCCAGGCGTTCCTGATTAATTTCTCAGCCCTTAATCCGATGGTCGGTACATATTTCTTGACATCGTTTTTTTGACCGATATGTAATGTGTAGTATTTGGTGCGGTCTCTGCCTTTAATATCGTTGAGCCTTGCTAATGAGTTGATTTTGGCTTGACAGGCAATCCCATAGACGGTTTCGGTCGGGAACGCCACCAGTCCACCGTCATCGACCAGAGATGCGGCTTCCTTGATTTTCGCCGAATCAACATTTGTAGCATCGAGTTTTACAACCTTTGTCTGCATTGGCACCATAAAATACACCACCAGAGACCGAATGGCAAGATTTTCTGCCCCCAGCGTGCCAATCTCCCCAAAACAATAATCAATTATCAATTAAAAAGGGGCCTATACCGAAGCAATCAGTATAGGCCCCGAATTGACGCGAATCCGTTGCCCTATCGCCTGTCATTGCGACCGAGGCGAAGCTAAGCGTGGCAATCTCAAGTCAACACCAACTGCGGCCACATAGCTTATCAAGCCGCGTCCTTGAAATCGGCCACACCGCCTCGACGTATATCAAAACGGCTTGTCAAAGGGCTCAGTCTGACCGGCAAGCCCCGCAGCTTCTTCCGGTGTCAACGCACGGTCGTAGATACGAGCGTCGTCGATCAGACCGGTGATGAACCTGCCGCCGGTCGGTCCGCCCATCCCGATCCGGACGTCCACGTCAGGCTAAGGTCATCATTAGGGAGCTTTTCATCGCCCTATTCGTCAGAACTGTAGAAAAGCGTTACGTCTTCAAACGTGACGTAGATAGCTCCTGTCATTTTTATCCCGATCTTTTTTCCGGCGTCGGCGTTGGTGGCGGTATATACCAGGCTGACCTGCTGCCAGGAACCCACCGGTGCACTGCCACTTGCCTCACTCAGGTTGTTGGCATAGTCTTCTCCGGTAAAGTAGAGAGACCACTGATCTTCGTAGCCGTCCCACGCTATTCCCAGCCAGACGCTTAATGTGTACTCTGCGCCTTCAACAAATGTCTCGTCCAGAATCTGGTAGACACCCTGGAGACGCAGTCGAAGCTGTGATTTTGAACTGAAAAATGGGTCTGGATTTTGTCTCCAGGGGTTCATAGCGGGGGAGCGTTTCGAACCTACGACCTCCGGGTTATGGGCTATTTCGAGCCAATAACACAAGTTGTTATAAAATCAGTAACTTACATCACCAAAGGGATTTACACAATCCACTCTGCCTTACCATATACACCATGTTTACCATGTTTGTCAATATTTAGGGTACAAAATAGGGTACATTTTATACATATTTCTAAGTGATGATCAGCGACAATCATTCTTACCTTCCGGCGACAGTTAAAAGTTCCGGATATTAGTCGGAGACAATAAGCTATCTGGATTTCCATAAATCAGGAGATTTCAGATGGTTACCGACTCACAGGTAAGGAGATTGTTCGCAATGAAAAACAAAGTCAAATACCTCTATCAGCTCGCAGACAAGGCTGGTATGAGTGCTAAAACCGCCCGCAAGTATCTAAAATCCGGCTCTCTGCCGAGTCAATGCAAGGCCGTCCATGACTGGGCCA
>JAIVYN010000245.1:0-5553 GCA_048635425.1 Candidatus Aegiribacteria sp. | reverse complement strand
AAAAATCACCTCCATCGTATCCGGAATTGTCCGGTCGTCATCGAGGGCAAACCTTCCGCCGTGCGCAGATATCGAGACCGGTGCCTGCTCTGCCAGCATCCAGCGCATCGCATCACAATAATGCACGCCCCAGTTGGCCATCTGCGAGGAATAATTCTCCCACCAGCGGAATTTATACAAGGACACATTGTCCTTGTAAGGGCGTTTTGGCCGGGGACCAAGCCACATATCCCAATCCATACCTTTCGGTGGGGCCGTATCGGGAAATTTACCTATTCCGTTCGGGTGCATATTACTTATCCGGTAGGCCCTTGCTACCGTTACCTTGCCGATTTTACCTGCCTGGACATGCCCGGCTATTTGCATGTACGACTTGGAGGAGCGTCTGTGAAGCCCGACCTGTATTACCCGATTATATCGTTTGGCGGCCTCGACCATCTTCCGGCCTTCAAGTACGGTTATCGACAACGGCTTTTCCACATATACGTCCTTTCCCGCCTGGCAGGCCATATTGCTTTGGATAGCGTGCCAATGGTCGGGTGTAGCAATAACTACCGCATCTATGTCTTTACGGTCGAGCAGGCGACGAAAATCCTTATATCGTGCGACGTTGTTGCCCAGTTTTTCTGTCATCTTCGGGACCCTGCTTCCCAGAGAATCTCTGAGCTTTTTGTCAACTTTCGAATAATCTCTGGCCAGGTAAGGCTCATAAACATCGCAAAGAGCTGCGATTTCAACATCATCCTGTTTGAGAAAGCCGTTAAGGAGCTGCGTTCCACGGTTACCCACGCCGATAAAGCCCACACGAATTTTCTCATTAGCGCCACGTGCAGAGCGAATTAGGGGAGTACCTATGGCATTTAGTCCCAGTGTAACTGATGCCGCCGCTACGGTAGAGTTTTTTAAGAATCTGCGTCTTGTAGTTTTTTGTTGATTTTCATTCATTTGTTATCTCCCAATTTTTTTGCATTATTATTAAAAACATCCAACATCGCCGTATCCCAGGTCATCGGCCATAATAATGTCCCTTCAAGTGGTGGTGCAGAAAAATACCTTATGATTTTTATTGTAAGGTTGTCTAAGAACTTCGGAAAGGTAAATTTTTAGTTCTTCTGTAATAAAATTGGTGAATATTGGTTGCTTTTCGGGTATTTTGTTATGCCAGTGTATTTCGGATTGCATTTATTTTTAGTTTATCGAACAAAGGATTAAATGAAAGCATTACTTTACACTAAACCATATTGTTTAGAATATTCAGACTTTCCCGACCCAGCGGTGGGTGACGATGAGGTACTGATAAATGTCAAGGCCTGTGGAATTTGTGGTTCGGACGTTCATGGCTTCACAGGCAAGACCGGCAGAAGAATTCCTCCTTTGATTATGGGTCATGAAGCGGCAGGCGTCGTTGAAGAGACCGGCGAAAACGTAAAGGGATTTGAAAAGGGCGATAGAGTTTGCTTTGATTCAACAGTATATTGCAATAAATGTCAGCCGTGCCGGAAGGGCTTGTATAATCGCTGTGAAAAACGACAGGTATTAGGAGTTTCCACGCCGGAATTCAAGAGGCACGGTGCATTTGCTGAATATGTCGCAGTACCCTGGTGGATTGTCTCGAAGATTCCGGACGATATGTCATTTGTTCAGTCGGCCCTTTTAGAGCCGGCGTCAATAGGTACGCACGCTGCAAACAGGGCACCTATTTCGACTGATGATACTGTTGTGGTTATTGGGGCCGGGACAATCGGCCTTTTCATTCTGCAGGCAGCCCGGCTAAGAGGTGCAGCCAAAGTTATCGTAGCCGACATCAATGAATTCCGGCTTGATTTGGCGAAGAAGCTGGGTGCGGATAAAGCCATCAATCCTCTTAAATCTGACCTAAGAGAAACGATTTTCAAAGAAACAAAAAAGAAAGGTGCGGATGTTACTTTCGAGGCCGTCGGGTATGCGCAGACTTTTCTCGATGGAGTTTCGATAACAAAGACCGGTGGCCATCTTGTCGCTGTTGGTAATCTGGAAAAGGCCGCTGAGTTCAATTTGCAGGAATTGGTTGCCAGGGAGCTTACATTTACTGGTTCTTATGCCAGTTCGGGTGAATTTCGTGATTGTATAGACTTAGTGGCTTCGGGCAAGATTAATGTCGAGCCGTTAATCAGCGATGTTTTGCCGTTGAAAGATGGGCCAGGTGCATTTGAGCGATTGCTCAAGGCCGAGGAAAACTTACTTAAAATTGTTTTGGAACCATAAAGTTCGAGGAAATGAAGATGCAGGACCTTTTTAATCTTTCCGGCAAAGTGGCAATTGTAACCGGAACCAGCCGTGGTCTGGGCCAGTATTTCGCCAGGGCACTCGCCAAAGCCGGGGCGGATTTGGTTATTACCAGCAGAGAATTATCGAGACTGACCGAATTCAAACAGGAAATAGAGTCTTTGGGTAGAAGGGCGTTAGCTGTCCAGTTGGATGTGCTTTCACAGGACGACATTGAGAATATGGTTCAGATGACTATAAAGGAATATGGAAAAATTGATATTCTGGTTAACAATGCCGGCTTAAATATCCGAAAACCAAGCACCGAAGTTTCGCAGCAGGATTGGGACACTGTATTGGATACTAATCTCAAGGGCAGCTTTTTTTGTGCTCAGGCAGTCGCTAAGGAGATGATAAAACGAAACCCCGGCACCGCCGGGTCTGCAAAAACCCCCCTTCGGGGGGGCAGGATAATAAACGTCGGTTCTTGCACCTGTGTCTTCGGTATGGAGGGCATCACAGCTTATACCGCAAGTCGAGGGGCTATCCTGTCAATGACCAGAAGCTTGGCTGCGGAATGGGGTAAATTTGGAATTACGGTCAACGTGCTGGCTCCCGGCTGGTTTAAGACAGCGCAAAACGCAGTGCTGTATGAGAACAAAGAGTGGGTGGATTATATTACGGAGCGTATTCCTCTGAATCGTCCCGGCCAGCCAAATGACCTTGATGGCACAGTTGTCTTTTTGGCTTCGGATGCTTGCGAATATATTACAGGCCAGATAATTTTAGTAGATGGCGGATTCACTACAGGAGCAACGAAAGCAATTACCTGAGAATTGGTAATTGATTATTGGTTAAGGATATGAATATGGATTTAAGAGGTGTTGTTCTTGCGGGCGGCACAGGCTCGCGGCTTATGCCGTTGACCAAGGTTACAAATAAGCATCTGCTTGGCGTGGGGCAAAAGCCAATGATATATTACCCCATTGAGAAGTTAACTTCTATCGGCATTGAGGAAATCCTGATTGTAACCGGCGTCGAGCACATGGGCGATGTTGTCAGTCTGCTGGGCTCCGGAAAGGACTTCGGCTGTCGATTTACATATAAAGTTCAGGATGAGGCGGGCGGAATTGCCCAGGCCCTGGCATTAGCTGAGAATTTCGCACAAGGCAAATCTCTGGCTGTTATCCTCGGCGACAATATCTTTGAAAGCAGTCTCAAGAGTTATGCCGATAAATTCATAGCTCAAAAGACCGGCGCCAGGATACTTCTCAAGCAAGTGTCCGACCCTCAGCGTTTCGGCGTTGCAGAGCTATCCGGTGGCAAGGTTATTGGAATTGAAGAAAAACCCAAAGAACAGAAGTCGGATTACGCCGTAACCGGTATATATTTTTACGATGCCTGCGTTTTTGAAATAATACGTGCCCTTAAACCGTCAGCTCGCGGCGAGCTTGAAATTACTCACGTTAATTACGCTTATATTGAAAAAGGCCAGTTGGCCTATGATGTCCTTGATGGCTGGTGGACGGACGCCGGAACCTTCGAATCGCTCAATAGAGCCAACGAATTGATTGTAAAAGAGCCTCCAGTATAAAATGAATGTTAAAGAGACAAAGCTGGAAGGAGTGCTCGTATTGGAGCCGGATGTGTTCTCTGATGAGAGAGGATTCTTTTTAGAGACCTGGAAAAGCACGCGTTACGAGGACGCCGGTATCAAGGGCCCTTTTGTGCAGGACAATGTCTCATTTTCCAAAAAAGGGGTTTTGCGTGGCTTACATTTTCAATACCCCCAATCACAAGGTAAATTGGTTCAGGTTTTATCAGGTCAGGTTGTGGATATTGCTGTCGATGTTCGCGTAGGTTCTCCGACTTTTGGTCATTGGGTCAGTGAAGTAATTTCCGACGCGAACCACAAGCAGATATATATTCCGCCGGGCTTTGCCCATGGATATTGTGTTACAAGCCAGACGGCAGTTTTTTCATATAAGTGCACCGATTTCTATAATCCGGAGACTGAAAGTGGCATCATCTGGAATGACCCCGACCTTAACATCGACTGGCTTATAAAGGAGCCCATCTTATCGCCCAAAGATGCAAGCTATTCCAGACTTAAAGACCTTCCACCTGACAAATTACCGCATTTCCGGAGGCCCTGATGGTAACTGATGATATTAGGATTGCCATTTTGGGTGGCAGGGGGATGCTTGGAACGGACCTGACAAAAATCTGCCGACAGCAGGGCTTTAATGTTGAAGTATTTGATTTGCCGGAATTTGACATGACTAACTCTCGGCGGCTAAAAGAAGCCGTCGATACAGCAAAGACAATCATTAACTGCGCAGCCTATACCGATGTCAATGGCGCCGAGAGCGAAGCCGAATTAGCATATCAGGTCAACGCAGAAGCAGTAGGGCGGCTGGGGGCTTTTGTGAAAGAAGCTGATGCCTGGTTACTTCACATCAGCACCGATTTTGTTTTTGACGGCAAGTTGGATAGACCATACGTTGAGACGGACCCTCCTAATCCAATAAATGAATATGGTAAAACCAAGCTGGCAGGCGAGCAGCTCTTGGCCCAAAGCGGCTGCAGGCATTGCATAATCCGTGTTGAATGGATCTACGGCTCGGCAGGAAACAATTTTATATCCAAGTTAATACAACGTGCAAAAACTGATAAGGAATTAAAGGTTGTTGATGACCAGATAGGTTCACCGACGGCTACAACCGAAGTTGCCAAAGTAATCTGCGAGTTATTACGAGTAAAACCAACGGATTTATTTCATTTCGCAAGTGCAGGCTACGTCAGCCGATACGAAATGGCAAAGTTTATATTTGACAAGCTCTCGATGGATGTTAACCTGTTGCCCTGTAAAACAAGCGATTGGAAAACTGGAGCTGACAGGCCTTTAAACAGCCGTTTTGAATGCAGCAAGATACAGGCTCTTATTGGCGAGCCGGTTGAGCCTTGGCAAAGTCCGTTAGAACGTTTTTTGAGGCAATTATGAAAAGGATTTTGGTTACAGGTGGTGCGGGATTTATAGGAAGCAATTTTGTGCGAATGGTGCTTTCGGAGCATCCCGGTTGTTTTGTCGTCAATCTCGACAAGCTAACCTATGCCGGCAATCTCGAAAACCTCGCTGAATTCTTAGAGTACCAAAATCACAAGTTCGTAAAAGGCGATATATGCGATGGCGCACTGATTGAAAAAATTATCGATGAATACCAAATCGATGCTATAGTTAATTTTGCTGCCGAAAGCCATGTGGACCGTTCCATCACCGAGCCTAAAATCTTTGTAGAAACCAATATT
>JAIVYN010000244.1:0-5619 GCA_048635425.1 Candidatus Aegiribacteria sp. | reverse complement strand
GATGCGATGGCCGAATACCTTGGTTTCACCCTGCCGGAAATTAATATCGTCGATTTCTTCAAAAGCGGCTATCTGCCCGAAACGATGGTCAATTTTCTTGCTCTTTTGGGCTGGAACCCCGGCGATAATCGCGAGATTATGTGCGTTAACGAATTAATCGAGAGTTTCGACCTTTCACGTTTGACCAAGGCCAATAGCCTGTTCGACCGCAAGAAACTTCTTGCTTTCAACACAGAACATATAAAGATGACACCACCGGAAAAACTCTTACAACATCTCAGAGCTTACTTGAAGACCGTCAACTCTCCGGTAAATTCAGCAGAAGATGAGCTCCTTTCAAAAATCTTAAAACTCTGCGAAGGGGCGCGGACCTTAGCTGATATCGAGCGCAAAAGCAGATTTCTCTTTTTGGACAATAACGAAATTGAATATGACAAAAAAGCGGTTAAGAAGGTTCTGTTGAAAAACAACGGCTTAGCTGTCCTAACAATCGTCCGCGACAAACTCGCCGCGATGGAGCAATTCACAGAGCAGGCGATTGAAGATATGCTGCGCTGTTTAGCAGAGGAAAAACAGGTCGGCTTAGGTAAAGTTGCTCAGCCGGTGCGTGTGGCCATTTGCGGAACAACCATTAGCTTGCCAATTTTCGAATCAGTCCAAATGTTAGGCAAAGAAGACACCCTGATCAGAATAGATACCACCCTGAAAAAATTCGGCGCGAAAAACTGAAGGAGAAAAAATAGGAATGTCATTATTAGTAACCGGCTCGGTGGCAATTGATACAGTTAAGACGCCTTATGGTGTAAGCGAGAACTGTCTCGGCGGGGCGGCTGTATATTTTAGTATGGCAGCGAGTTTCTTTACGCCGATCCGGCTTGTAGGTGTTATCGGCCCGGACTGTCCGTTTGATTTGGCCGAGGTTTTCGCCGGCAGAGACATTGACCTGACGGGCCTGGAAGTAAGACCGCAGAGCAAAACATTTCGCTGGACCGGCACATATCACGAAAATATGGACAGCAGGACAACGGATTGCCTGGAACTGAATGTCCTTGCCGAGGCACCACCAACCGTGCCCGGTTCGTTCAAGGACAGCAAATTCGTATTTCTTGCAAACACAGCACCCAGACTTCAACATCAATTGTTAGAACAAATACAAGAGCCGGTGTTCGTTGCCGCTGATACGATGAACTGCTGGATTGAAGGCCACCTCGATGACTTAAAATCGCTGTTGAAAAAAACCGACTGCCTGATAATCAACGAAGACGAAGCAAGGATGTTAGCGAAAGAACACAATCTGATAAGGGCGGGAGAAAAAATTCTGGATATGGGGCCGAGTGTCGTAGTTACCAAAAAAGGTGAGTCCGGCTCAATAATGTGCAGTGCCGACGGCGACAAATTTATTCTGCCGGCCTATCCAGCCGCCGAGGTCAAAGACCCGACAGGCGCCGGCGACAGCTTCGCAGGCGGATTCATGGGCCATCTGGCACAAAGCGGCAAAACTGATTTTGAGACGTTGAAGGCAGCGGTCGCCTACGGCACAGTGGTCGCCTCCTTTACCATTGCCGATTTTTCGCTGAACGGATTAACCGCTATAAGCAGACAAAACATTGACAGCAGACTTGTAACGCTGCGAAAGTTAACACAATTTTAACCGGTAAAAAGATGCGAGTATTTATAGCAATAGATATCGACGAGCAAATCAGAAAGGCCCTGGGCAGCCTGCAAAACGAGCTGCAGAGCAAAGTTGATATTAAAAGAAATGATGCCAAATGGGTGAATCCTGATAGGATGCATCTAACATTGAAATTCTTAGGCGAGATTAAGGATGAGCAGGTCGTCGATGTCTGTAACATAACCAAGGAGGTCGCGGGCCAACACGAGAGCTTCGAGCTGGATGTAGAAACGGTCGGCCATTTCGGCGGCAGAAGTGCCAGAGTTTTATGGGTTGGCACAGGACAAAATTGCGAAAATCTGCTACAATTACAAAGCGACCTTGAGCAACGATTGGCCTCGGCCGGCTGGCCCAAGGAAACAAGAAAATTCTCAGGCCATCTGACCCTCTGCAGGGTGAGAAACTCAAAGGCAGGTGTTAAACTGGCGCAAGTGACCGAAGAATACAAGGATTTTAAGCTCGGAACTATCTCGGCTGATTCGGTCTCGGTTTATCAAAGCCAGCTTATGCCGAAAGGCCCTGTTTATACCGTGCTGGGAAATTACAAGTTAAGCTAAAAAGTTAGGTTCAACTGCAAAAAAGTTGGTGGGCTGATAAGACATAAACCCTGCAAATCTTTTGGATTTAACGCTTTAAGGCAACAGCATAAATGGGTATAATGCCACCGCCATCGGGGAGGGTAGGGCAACGCGCCGAAGCGACCCGAGCGCCCTGATGGTGGCATACAGCCCCTGCTTTTGCAGGGATAAACTCCGGATGGTATCTTCAACGGTGCCGCCCACTTATGACATTATGCTGGTGCCCAAAAAGCGATAAATCCTTTTATAATCATGTGTTAATCAACAAAAATTTTGAATTATGGTTTTTAGTTTCAATGTTTGGAGAAAAGCAAAATGGCAAAGACAACATCAAAAGCAACATCCAAAGGCAAGATAGAGCGTTTGAAACCCGCAGCGAACGGCAAAGAAACTGCTCTGCAGCGCGTAATCGCACAGATAGAAAAGCAATACGGCCAGGGCGCTATTATGCAAATGGACGAGCACCGATACGCCAGGATTGAGGGCATACCCACCGGCTCATTGTCACTGGATTTAGCCCTCGGCGGAGCGGGCATTCCGCGCGGCAGGGTTGCCGAGCTGTTTGGGCCGGAGTCGTCCGGCAAAACGACCCTGGCGCTTCACGTCATTGCCAACGCCCAGCGGGCAGGCGGCGTGGCGGCGTTCATCGACGCTGAACACGCCCTGGATACGACCTGGGCCAAAAGGCTCGGTGTCGATGTCAGCAGTATGTTGGTCAGCCAGCCCGACACCGGAGAGCAGGCACTTAACATCACCGAGATGCTGATAAGCTCCAATTCCATCGACGTCATAGTTATTGACTCGGTCGCCGCACTGACACCGAAGGCAGAAATTGAAGGCGACATGGGCGACGTGCACGTGGGACGGCAGGCAAGGTTAATGAGCCAGGCGATGCGAAAGCTTACCAGTATCATTGGCAAGAGCAAAACCGCCCTTGTCTTCATAAATCAAATCCGCATGAAAATCGGTGTTATGTTCGGCAACCCGGAAACCACACCCGGTGGAAGGGCGCTTAAATTTTACACCTCCGTCCGAATCGACCTGCGACGAATATCAACCATAAAGGACAGCACCGGCGCCATCGGCTCCAGGGTCAGGGCCAGGGTGGTAAAGAACAAAATCGCACCGCCCTTCCGCGACGCGGAGTTCGATATTATGTTTGACAGAGGAATCAGCTACGAGGGCGATTTACTCGACCTGGCCGCCGGGTGTGAGGTCGTCGAAAAAAGCGGCGCCTGGCTGAACTACGGCAGTATGCGGCTCGGCCAGGGTAGAGAAAACGCTAAAAAATTCTTGACCGAAAACAAGGATTTGTGTGAGGAATTAAAAAACAAAATCCTCGTTGCCAAAGGCCTTGTAGAAGTACAAAGCAAAGAGTAAGTAAAAAGCAAAATAAGGCTCTCATCCGATGAAGTTGGTCGATTTTACTGTATTTTAGCTTTAACTCTTTTGGATTTAACGCTTTATGCCAACGGCATATGTATTGTATAATGCTGCTGTCGTCAAGGAGGATAGGGCTCCGCTGGGAAGCGACCCGAGCGCCTTGGCGATGCCACACGGCATAGGGCGGTATCTATATCCGGTGCCGTCCTTTATAAAATATGCCGGAGGCTCCAATGCGATAAATCCCCGCCGCAAGGCGGTCGTTTCTACCAACTTCTCTGGAGTTGATCTTAAAATGTAAAATGTGAATGTCATTATGTCGACTGCAAAGCAAATAAGAAACGGCTTTATAGATTTTTTCAAAAGCAAAGACCACGAATTCGTCCCCAGCTCACCCATAGTCCCTATCGGCGATGAGAGCCTGCTTTTTGCCAATGCGGGAATGAATCAGTTCAAGGATATTTTCCTCGGATTAGCCGCTCCCCAGTACCCACGGGTGGCGAACACTCAAAAATGCCTGCGGGTCAGCGGCAAACACAATGACCTTGAGGAAGTTGGCAAAGACACCTACCACCACACATTTTTTGAAATGTTAGGCAACTGGTCGTTCGATGATTACTTCAAGGCCGAGGCAATCCAATGGGCCTGGGAGCTTCTTACAGACGTCTGGGGTATCGAGCCGGACCGATTGTGGGCGACGGTTTTTGGAGGCGACTATGCCGACGGGCTGCCGGAAGATGAAGAGGCCGCGAACTTATGGACCAAAGTAACCACAATACCCGCCGAGAAGGTCCTTGCTTGCGGCAAAAAAGATAACTTCTGGGAAATGGGCGAAACCGGTCCCTGCGGGCCCTGCAGTGAAATACATATCGACCTCGGCCCTGAAATGTGTGATATGAAAAATGTCCCGGGCCACAAGTGCCGGGTCAACGCCGGCTGCGCAAGATACATCGAGTTATGGAACCTTGTCTTCATACAGTTCAATCGTCTGGGCGACGGCGAACTGGTGCCGCTTTCAGCAAAATACGTTGACACCGGTGCAGGCCTGGAAAGAATCGTAGCAGTAATGCAGAACAAAAAGAGCAACTACGATACCGATTTATTTATGCCCATTATCAATTGCACCAGTGACATCACCGGCCACAAATATACGTCGAAGCTCGGCAACAAAAGCGACAATGCCTTCAGGGTAATAGCCGACCATATTCGCTCACTTGTCTTCGCGATAACCGATGGAGCGATACCATCCAACGAGGGCAGGGGGTACGTGATTCGCCGAATACTTCGCCGGGCTTCAAGGTTCGGCAGAGAATTAGGAATGCACGAGCCGTTTATTTACAAGCTCGTGCCGGTAGTTGTCGATTGTCTGGGCGATGCGTTTGGCGAAATAACCGAAAGAGCAGACTACGTCTCAACGGTAATCGAATCCGAAGAGGCGAGCTTCGGCAGAACGCTTGACAGGGGCATCGAAATCTTCAACACCGCCGCCAGGCGGGCACAACAATCAATAAACAAGATTATCAACGGCGAAGATGCTTTCCGGCTCTATGATACATACGGCTTTCCGCTTGATTTGACCGAGCTTATGGCCCAAGAGCGCAGCCTTAAGGTCGATACCGCTAAGTTTGACGAACTAATGGAAGCCCAACGTCAGCGGGCAAGGGCGGCACAGAAAAACGATTCTCTGGTGGTAACGCTGGCTGACACCGAACTGCCGGCAACCGAAGATGCTCATAAATACCATACCGATAGCTGCGACAGCAAACTGATCGGCTGGATAGACAATGGAGGTTTCAAAAACCAGGGCCAAATTGAGACCGGCGCTGAGGTTGGGATTATTCTTGACAGAACCTGCTTCTACGCCGAGGCAGGTGGCCAGGTTGGCGACTGCGGTATTATAAAATCGGAAAACGCTAAATTCGTGGTTGAAGACACCGCAAAAATAGCCAATTGTATCATCCACCGAGGCAAAGTTGTCGAAGGCTC
>JAIVYN010000243.1:0-5621 GCA_048635425.1 Candidatus Aegiribacteria sp. | reverse complement strand
GCAATCATACCCGCGAGTTTTGTTACCAATTGCTTGGGGATATCAGTAACCTGGATGCCGATTTTCGTTGATTCGACTTCGATTTCTTCTGCCGACTTAACAAGGTCCGGCAGCATCCGAGACCATAATCGATTTATTTCTTTAGTCAGCTCTTTTGAATGGTCCGAAGTTTTCTGGAAGATTGTGGAAAGTTCGGACGTAGAGCAACCGGCTGATTTTCTAAGCTCTCTTAATGTGGATGTCTCAAGCTGTGAGTGTTCGAGGGCCTTTCTCCCGGCAAGGAAAAATAATCTCGTTCCTTTTTTCTTGTTCTCAATATCAAATATTCTAATGATTCCAATTTGACCGGTTGTCCAGAGATGAGCTCCACAGCAAGCTGATTTATCATAATCACCAATCTTCACCACGCGGATTACGTCTGATTCTATTTCCTTGGAATCACTCCTTATTCGAACATCCGTATCGTTAAACACCGTTTCAACCGGAATGTTGAGAGCAACAGCTTCCATCGATTGCTGCTCAAGCCCTTTTACTGTTTCCCAGTCGATTCTCTTGTCAAAATCAACGGTGCATCTCTCGAATCCGATATGAACGCCGGTTGTTCCAAGACCGAATTGTTTTTCAGCAATTCCTGACAAGATGTGTTGTGCAGTATGTTGGCTCGCTGTATAGAACCTATTTTGCTTGTCCACACGAGCAATATATTTACCATCACTAAGTGGTCTATCAAGTGTGTGCACTATCCGGCCATTGATAATTTCAACGTTGCAAACATTGGCTTGGCCGATTGCACCTTTGTCGGCCGGCTGGCCACCTTCATCAGGATGGAAAATGACCGGCTCGATAGTAACTTTGCCCTCGGCGATTGCTTTGACTTCAACTTCAGCCTCAAAAAGCTCAGGTCTTGTCCAATATAGTCTTTTCATAACCGGATTATAACAGGCCAACTATTTTCCTCAAATCATATTATTTAGCTTTGAGTTTGCTCTGTAGAAAAGACCGCATGTACTGTTTTCTACAAAGCACTTTGAGTTATTAATGCAATACAGGGTGGCACCCTCAAACTTGTTTGGGGGTGGTCTTGCCTGTAAAGCCTGCATCTTCTATAATTTTTTTGTAGTTTCATTTGTTTTGCAAAAACCATTAGGTTACCCGGAGTCCATCGAACGAGAGTGGATATCTCCTCCGATTGACATCGACGGCCCAAAGCAACCGCAGGTCCTCCGGCACCACATCCACGTAACTGATAATTGTCGCTTGACCAGTCGCTTTTCGTCAATCAGGCCCCACGATTCGGGTAAAGCTGAAGAGCTTGCCTGGAACAGCCCCATATTTTTTCGTGCTTTTTTCCGCATTTTTGAAAGAATAAAAGGGATTTAAAAGAATTATTTGAAAAATTTCCATTTTTTTCTTGGCGCACCTACAAATGTCGGATATTCTACTGTTGTGACAACGACAATTGTAGGAGTAAATTGTTATGACAAAGAAAAAGTTACGGGCGATGAGCCCCACGGAGACGGAAATTTTGAGGTTAGTCTGGGAGCTCAACGAAGCAACCGTACAACAGATCCGTGACCAGCTGCCTTCTGACAGGAGCCTCGCTTACAACACCGTTCAAACCTTGCTATGTCGTCTTGAGCAGAAGGGGTATCTAAAACACCACCTTAAAGGCAGGGCCCACGTTTTCTCAGCCTTGGTCAAGCCCCGGGAGGTCATTAAGGCTACCGTTCGCGATTTCCTGGGTAGGCTCTTTGGCGGTGACCCCAAGCCTCTTGTCCAGTTCCTGGCAGAGGATGGCAAGCTT
Source organism: Candidatus Aegiribacteria sp. (assembly GCA_048635425.1). Classification (GTDB taxonomy): domain Bacteria; phylum Planctomycetota; class Phycisphaerae; order Sedimentisphaerales; family Anaerobacaceae; genus NIOZ-UU13. The sequence goes on along the minus strand of JAIVYN010000243.1, from coordinate 3,817 downwards.
GATGAAGAAGACATCAAGAGGTTAAGAGAGCTGATAAAGAAGAAAAAGAAGAAATAAACAGGTTTGTGTTGCGGAGGTTTTAATCATGGAATCGTGGTTGAGCCGAATCACAGATTATCTGCTTGCGCAAAGCTGGCAGATAGCGGTCCTAATCGTCGTCGTGGCGATTGTATCATTCCTCTTGAGGAACAGAAGCGCTCATGTCCGCTATCTTATTTGGCTTGTTGTATTGGCCAAGTGTCTCGTGCCGCCTCTGCACTCAGTCCCGTTTGCAGTCCTACCTCAAGAACAGCCAATAGCTTTTGTTGAGAGCTCCCCAATGGCCGGGAGAACTTTTGATGCATCAAGAATAGAGCGAGACATTGTGACTGAACGGGCCATGTCAACTTCTGTCCAAGCTCCAATGGCACCACCACCCAAAACCACCAAGAGACTGATCACGTACAACATTCGAGCGTGGTTGGCCATGGGTTGGCTTGTAGGGGCAGTGGCTTTGTTGTTTTACAATCTTCTGAATGCTCTGCGCACCCAGATATGGCTTCAGAGGCAGCGCACAACACTTCCAAAAAAATTCAGACATAATGTAGAGAGCTTCTTTTCGGCTCATGGTGTGAAGCACATACCAAACGTCTGGCTAATAAATGGAATGAATCAACCTTTTGTTTGGGGTTTGGTGCGAGGGAGTATCTATCTTCCCGCTGACTTACTGAATTTTCAGGATTCAAAGTCCTGGGCAAGCCTCCTGGGCCATGAGCTCTCTCATGTTGTCCGCTTCGATGCGATAGTCCATACATTGCAGATATTTGCCCAAGTCGTTTTCTGGTTTCATCCCTTCGTCTGGTGGGCAAACAGAAAGATATGCGCCGAGCGTGAGAAATGCTGTGATGAGATGACCATCGTTTCTCTGCACGCCTTGCCGGAAGATTATAGCGAAGCGATTGTGGAGGTTCTCGCCGTCAAATATGAATCAATCCGGCCGGTTCCATCGTTGGCTGTAGCCGGGCCTGTAAAAAATATTGAAGAAAGGATAAAAACCATGTTAAGACCAGGAAAAAAATTCTACAAACGCCCAAGTTTAGTAGCAGCTACCTTCGTTTTCCTACTTGCTTTGCTGACCGTCCCAACCGCCTTCGTGCTGTCCGCCCGGTCAGAGACGAAAGCTGCCGTGCCGCCACTGCACCAAGCGGCGGCAGATGGCAACCTCGCACAAGTAAGAGTTCTTATTACAAAAGGGGCCAGCGTCAATGCAAAGGAGCGTGAAGGTCGTACATCTCTTTTCTATGCCGTGGACAACGGCCATATACTCATGTTAGACCTACTCATAGCCAAGGGAGCGGACATAAACACCAAGGATGCGGCTGGTGATACACCGTTGCACCACGCTGCACGGCTTGCACGCCATAACGACTTCCGGCTTGCAGCCGAATTGGCCCTCCGAGGCGCAGATGTCAATGCAACGAACAACCAACGCCAAACACCCTTGCATGTAGCGTTGGAGGGAGGTAGTTCCGAACACAGAAATGTTGCTTCTATGCTTCTTTGGCATGAAGTTAACGTCAACGCAAAAGATTCAAATGGCAAGACAGCCCTGCACCTCGCAGCGCAAAGGGCTGTTAATCCGGAGTGGCGGAGCAGGGTTCTTCGGGGCATCCTTGCGAAGGGAGCAGAGGTGAATCTAACAGATGCAAAAGGGCAGACGGCTCTGCACTTCGCGTGTAATCATGACTCCAACGCACAAAATATAGTAAGGATTATTCTTAAAAGCGCCAAGAGTGTAGAACTGGACGTCGTTGACAGTAACAATCTAACACCTCTGCACATAGCAGCACTGCGGGGTCAGACGGACGCCTGCGAGCTACTGATAGCTAATGGCGCTAAAGTAGATACCAAAGACAAATATGGTCGCACACCTGCACATCATGCTTTGCGAGCCGGTAACATAGAGACGGCTAATACATTGATCAAGAAGGGTGCAGATATTTCATCTATTCACCTTTCGGCCTATAAGGGTAACCTATCAAGCCTCAAGACTCTGCTCACAAGAGGAGCATCCGTAAACGAAAAAGATGAGACTGGCTTCACGCCCTTACACGCTGCAGCGGCGGGTGGGCGCAGAGAAGTAGTGGAGTACCTGATTTCTCGAAGGGCCGACGTAGAGGCTGAGGGCGGGCCAGGTTGGACGGCTCTTTCCTATGCAGCCAGGGACAACCATAAGGAGGTTGTTGAAGTGCTGCGTGCCAAGGGAGTAGGTGGCGGCAAAGAGGCATCCAGACTTCTGCCAGTAGTTATCACACGAGGCTACGCTGACATGGCAACCATGCTGATTGCTCTGGGCGCGGACATCAATTTCAACAAAGGCGAACCCCTTACGATAGCCGCACGTCACGGCCACAAAGAGAGCGTCGAATTGCTCATCTCGAAGGGGGCTGACATGAACGCGGGAGAAGGGCAGGGCCCTCTGTATGCTGCAGCCGCTTCGGGTCGCATCGATATTGCCGAGTGTCTAATTGCTGCAGGTGCGAATATCAACGGCCGAGATAATCAGCGGCCGCCCTTGGAAAATGCGGTTAACTCACAGGACATGAAAATGATCGAGTTTCTTTTGGCAAAGGGGGCAGACGTTAACAAAGGGGGATGGACGCCTCTGCATCACGCGGTCCATGTACTGGACAGGGATATCGTTATGTTTCTCATCAAGCACGGCGCCGACATCAATCAAGGGGGAGGTTATAGTTCACTGGGTCTGGCGGCTTGGTATGTACCCGGATTTGTGGAGCTACTCGTTGACAACGGCGGCAATGTCAACGCTATTGCACCGAAGTGGGGTTGGACTCCGTTGCACTGGTCAGTCTATGGCGATAACAGAGATGCCTTTGCTGTGCTTGTCTCAAGGGGCGCGGACGTCAATACAAGGACACATAAAGAAGAGACGGTTCTTCACCTGCTGATCCAGTGGCGGCGAAGGCCGGATCAGGTGGAATTCGTCCTAAGCAGAGGAGTGGACATAAATGCAGCCGACGCGTGCGGGTGGACGGCTCTGCACCGTGCGGTTCTCTATACCCGCCCGGAGATTGCTGAGCTCCTCATCGCCAAAGGAGCGGACGTCAATCTCAAAGACAGTGACGGACGGACTTCTTTGTGGTTGGCGAAAGAGAAAGGGTATGACGAAATCGTCGAACTGCTGCGCAAGCACGGGGCGAAGGAATAACCAGCCCAACCACCCCACACGGACCCGCGACTGACGGGGCTTGGTTTATGTGGAAGATTTCCCGGAACCGGCCCCACCAGCCAACCAGAGCGCACCGAGCCGCGCACAAAGCACCCTAAAAATGCCCCCATTTTCGTGAGCTGGAAAATACCAGAATCCTTCGAAAAGTCACCTCTTTCAAGAACTGAAAAACACCATGATTTTCAGGTGACATCTTGTCACCAAAATGACTCCACAAATGTTGATTTAGCCTATATCAAGTCCGAATAAATGTTAATTATTTGCGAAAATACGAAGATTTGTTACAATTTTGAGTGTGTAATCGGATTAAGTATCCGGATGAAATTCAATCTATCATTTATAGCATATTTATTAGATTGGATTGCCCGAATCCTGAACCGGCACAGAATATCACAGAGCCTGTACCGCCTCAACCTTTACAGCCACCGCCGCCTCCGCCTCCTCCTTAAGTTATGTTTATAAATTCCCAACCAAAATATCGCAAGTTATTTATCTGGCCTAATGAATATCATACATCAATGGGCAGGAAGGTAATTACGATTTGGTTGACCTTGGCTATTATGTTGGGTTTTTTTGTGATTGTTGACC
>JAIVYN010000242.1:0-5562 GCA_048635425.1 Candidatus Aegiribacteria sp. | reverse complement strand
TTTGAAAATGGGAAGCATCCGGAGCTCCTGCTTTTACAAATTCCTGACTTAATGTCAATAGTGATAGTAGGCTGACTACACTAACAATAAAGAGTACGCCCTCAATAATCCTGAAGCCAACGTACCCCAGGCGTTGGCAACCGAGAGCATAAGAACAATCATAGTGAAACTTTGGATCTTAATCATCTTACTTCCTCCTTCATAAATAAAACGTGACGTTGACAATAACGTAATCTAAACAGGGATTTACCATATACACTTCACTGAAACACTCCTGCGGGCTTCAAGTCTTATAATAACGTAATTTCATCTCAGTATCAACAATATTCTGGCGGAATCAGCGAGTTTTCTCGCAAAAAAATCCAACGAAGTCGAGCAAATACGTCGAAAAGCAACTTCTTCTTACTTTATAATACTCCCCAAAAACTGGGCGCATCATTAAGGTGGATTTTATACACCTTCAATAATTAAATATAGGTCATTAATTGAAATGCAAAAAACTCAATTCCGCAGCACAAGGTCATTACTTAAAACCCTGTGCCTCGCATAACAACTCCTCCTTATATCGAAAAGTGCCAAAGACTCCTCACAATGCGAAGCGAAATTCACTCGCTTCGTCACTGTTATTTATACCAAATTACCCACTGTCTTGTCAAAAATAATATGAAAAATCCCTTAAAAAGAATGCACTTTGCATTTTTACTCACTGGTCATAATCACCGAACGAATTATTCAGAAAGGGAGTCAGAATCTCCTGCTCTCTCTTGAGCGGCGTGGTCCAGAGATATATCTTATGTTCCGCCTGGTCTTTACTGGAAGTAAGCTTGACGACTTTGTCCGGCTTAACTCCTTCCATATCAAAGTTGTGCGAGACGATCCGGGAACCGGGCTTGAGCTTTTCCAACTGTGGAATAAGTCTCACGTTCAGACTTGGAAGCAGGTAGAGAGTAATTACATCTGCCTCGCTCAGGTCAATAGTGAAGATGTCCTTCTGCTCAATTCTAATCAAGTGTCCAAGCTGGTCCTTCTCTACATTTTCTCTCGACTCTTTGACCCGATCCGGGTCTAAGTCATAACCTGAAGCCCTGCAGCCATACTCCTTGGCCGCCGTTATTACGATTCGGCCGTCCCCACAGCCAAGGTCATAGACCAAATCCCCCTTTTTGACTTCTGCTAACTCCAGCATTTTGTCCACCACATCCTGCGGCGTAGGAATAAATATTACATCCAGAGCACGATGTAGCCTGCCCTCCGCTTTTATCTCTGGAGCGTTCGGCAGGACCAGCCAACCTTCCTTTTCCGAAGACAGCTCAATTAATCCTAAATTCGGGGCATCCACGAACAATCGTAATATTGCTTTATAGGGGATTGTCGAACCGGGCCTGCTATTCAAGGATTTTAACAAACGCCCAAAGATGACTTCATCCGGCAGTGAAACCACTTCCGTTCTGTTTGGCTGCACAGAAACTGAATCAAAAGCAGTGGCCGTAAGAAACGTATTACCTCCGCTTGTAAGGCTGTATCTTAGGCTCACTAACGGTAAAGGGGCCGGATAGGGATTATCAATCTCAAAATAGAACAGCAGTGAGGCGTAGTCCGGCTTGACCTCCTGGAATACAAGTCCTATCATTTCTGCAGTTGGTTTGTCAACGTTTTGAACTTCAGGGCTTGTTTCACAGCCTGCGAATAAAGCCGCCATCAATGCCAAAGAAAAAATCGGAAGCTGCATACCTCTCATAGTCTCTATTCCTTCCAGCGTAATTTAACTTTCGTTGTTCTTTATAAATACAATCCTTAATTATATTTCGCCTTTAAAGAATAATCAATATCAACGCCCGGGATTATTGTTCCAAGACTGCATGATACCAAATTTAGTTAATGATTGCCGATCACCTGAGTTTGTCATTCCTGCGAAGGCAGGAATCCAGGTTCTTTATGAGTATTACATGCAATTCTTTCGGCAATTTTTAACTGTAATTGGTATGAGAAATCTCCGGAGCTGAGATAGGATCAATTCATGGATTCAACCTACTCCTCGGACTTGCCTATGTACCATCTGCGAGGAACGTCTTCGCCGGTGGTTTCAGCAATCCCCGACACATGGCCGTCCAGCCAGCAGGTCATTGATACACCACGGTGGCGAAAACACTCCTCAATCGCGTATGGAAAATCACCAAGTGTTCCACCATTCCGCCACTGTGGCAGATTCATATTCTCTCCGGGCCGAATGTGAAACATATCTCCGTTGTCGTCCAGCTTTTGCTCTATGTGGTCCTGAAAAGCAATTACCTCGCTTTGATGTTTGAATTCAATGTCAATATTCTCGTTTGTAACGTAACCATTGAAACCGTACGAGCAATATTTGAAATACTTCTGCGCCGGTTTCCCCCAGGGCTCCCCCCATTCCGGCCAATCATCCACTCGTTGTGTGGCGGGGCAGCGGAAGATTTTTTTGTTCTCGGCGTATGGAAAGTATGCAATCCCCCAGTATGCCAAAGAGTCATTTGGCTTATATGGTGTAACCTTGGATAGACGTAGATGTGCGTTATCCCAAAGACCGTTATTTGGCGAGTCATGCGTCTTGCCGTCATGGTCGTCCGCGTACATTCTCAGGGCCAGTCCTAATCCTCCGACATGTACTTTGCAGACGGTTTTTCTTGCCTGTGCCCTCGCCGCCCTTAGAGCAGGCATAAGAATCGCAAGCAGCAACGCTATAATAGCAATTACAACCAATAATTCAATTAATGTGAAGGCTTTTTGCTTTTCCATCCTGTTGCCTCCAGAAAAAGCGTTTTTTACGCTGTGTCTGTTTATCACATAAAATAATACCAGAAATCATCACCTGATTTCAAGCTTTTTTTGCAAATATATCCTTCACCCTGAGCGGAGTGAGTTTACCCTGAGTGTAATCGAAGGGAAGGGCCAATTCACTAATTCACTAATTAACCAATTAACCCAAAAAAAACTTGTCTTTTCCCTTCTTTTATGTAATTTTACTTCCCTAAAGGTGTGGCGCATCACAGGACTTTCAGGACTCGGAAAGACGAGGCTCGTGCTTGAGGCCTGTAGGCCGACGAAGGGAGATAATTCTCTTGAAGATAACCTGCTTTTCCACAGATGCGTCCCCCGCGTCCTCTGACGTTGAGATTGGTCCCTGCTATCCCCGTGCGAATGCCGCCACCCAGGCAGGCAAGACCGGGGGTATGTCAATGCTTTCTGGGATAATGCGTTGCCAGCCAGCGGATATCGACATTGTCGGGGTCGCTCAGTCCGGTCATATCAGGATAGCGGGTCCCATTCCGTATTTCATTGGACCAGCGCTGCGTTCGCGGATCGTCCCAGGTCTTTTTCGCCGAATGGCCGTCCGCATACCCAAACATGGTCACATTGTTGTGAAAGACAGCGATGGTATCGATCAAGATGAACTGATACGGGTCGAACGCCCACGCATCCATGTTATAGTCCCGATTGTCATTTTCTTCGACAACGATGTAGGTAGAACTGGCATTCTTCAACTCCGTTATCCTGACCAGACGCTCGGCGCCCGCGGCCGACCCATACCTGCTGGTCAGTGCGGAAACCGGTGCGTTCAGATGATAAGGCAGGGAGTAAGTTCGGTAGCCGCCCGTGCCGCCATATCCGGGATAAGTCGGCGCTCTTACGGAACGCTTGTCAGTCGGACAATTCACCAGCTTCGCTTTCTTGTAGTACGGAAACAACGTCCCCGTTTCAATCCCGCGAATTTCCTCCTCAGCGGTAAAGTTGGATGTCTTCGCAGCGCCTGACACAAGGTCCCTGGGCGGCCCGACCCAATCATACCGGGGACTGCCGGTAATGCCCGTCATCGGGCCGCACATGATGTAGTCATTGTCTTCGGCATACATCATCCAGGCCAGAACCAACTGCTTTTCATTCATCAGGCAAACGGAAGAACCCGCCTGTTGTTTTGCGATGCTCAATGCCGGTATGAGGATCGCCGTAAGCAGCGCAATAATCGCAATCACAACTAATAACTCAATTAAGGTGAAGGCCTTTTGCCTTTTCATCCAGTTGCCTCCGGAAAAAGCATCTTTACGCCGTGTCTGTTTATTACATAAAATAATACCAGAAATCATCGCCTGATTTCAAGCTTTTTCTGTCCCCGGTGTATGCTCACTTGCTTTTCTGCCGGGGGTCGCCTGTCCCGCACTTATTTTGGCATCTTGTCCCCAAGAGCTTGTCCCCGGTGTGTGCTTACTTGCTTTTCTGCCGGGGATCTAATTAGTGCGGGGTAATTTGGTGCGGGGTCTTCTGTATCCCGAGTTTTTCTTGTTGACTTTCTCCAACCATCGAGATATACTTACTGCTGTGAATAGCTCGTTCACGGTCTATGTTTATTATTTTTAGCAAGGAGCTGACATGCATATTACCTATGACCCCAAAGTGGATGCCCTTTATATACGTTTTGAGGATGCGACCGTAACAACCAAAAAGCTTGATGAGGGGATTGCCGCCGATTTCGATGCGGAAGGCAAACTTGCCGGCATTGAAATTCTTGACTGCCTCAAACGCTTTGGCGACAAATCCACCCTTAAGAAAGTAACACTCGAAGAGATCGGCCTTGGAGTCTGATTCCCCGTTACCTCGAACTGGTTCGACTTTGCTCACCACAAGTCGCTCGACACAAGCTTTCTGCTCGACCATCGCGTCTCTCAATTCGATATTCGATATTCTTTTTCCCCTTTTTTCTTTGCCTTTTCCTTTTTCTTTCCAATTCTCTAATCTCTAATTCTATAATTCTCTAATCCACTAAAATTCCTTTCCTTTTTCTTCCCAAATCCCCAATCTCTAATTCTCTAATTAACTAAAATTTCCCTTGCCTTTCCCCTTCCTTTGTGTTAATTTACTTCACTAAAGGCTTGATGCAGCCGGGAGCAGACTCAACACAATATATAACATTTGTAATTGTGACGCGAGCGACGACTTTTTGCCCTTATGCCTTTGCACCTTTTGCCTTATGCACCTGTGCTCTTGTACTCTTTGTTTACGACATACGACATACGCAATGAGATATACGATATACTCAATACACAATACGAAGTTGCCGGTAATTGCGGTTCTTTTGTTTCGTGCATCCGAGAAATTTTAACTTTATTTCAGGAGGTGTCAAAATGAAGCGTCTTATTATTATTATTATTATTTTGGCGTTGGCAATTATCTCTGTCTTTGGCTATAGCTATTATTATAAGCTTAAGGTACAACGACAACATGCAATAAGACGAATGCTTTGCCGCACCAGATTGTCCGGCCTTGGAAGGGCAATTCGTATCTACGCTAATGACTTCGATGATAAATTCCCGACCCCTGCAAAATGGTGTGATTTACTGATGGAGCATGCCGAGGTAACCGAAAGGAGCCTGAGACGGCATAGTGTATCGGAAGGCTCTTGCGTTTACGCTATGAACAAAAACGTAGAAAAACTGGATATACGACTTTCTCCGTCTGACATTGTCGTTCTCTTTGAGACCTATCCGGGTTGGAATCAATCCGGCGGGCCTGAAATATTGAGCACTGATTACCACG
>JAIVYN010000241.1:0-5655 GCA_048635425.1 Candidatus Aegiribacteria sp. | reverse complement strand
AGGCCTTTCACGGGGCTTATGGATGAGTTCCGCATGTACACTCGGGCGCTTTCGCAGGACGAGATACTGACAATTATGCAAGGTATGTGATTTCCGTTTGCCTTTGTTTTTGACTTGGTGGAAGTGCGGCTTGAGAAGCGACTGTGGCCGTAGTAGTACTCTGTAACATGTGATTTGCATAGTTGTCATTTGAGTTGTTACAGAGTAGTAAGCTACAATCTGCATATACGAGGCCAAGTCGTTAGCCAGAGATTTTGCATCAATTCGGGGCCTATACTGATTCAGTATAGGCCCCTTTTTAAATGATAATTGGGGGCTTGATCCCCGCTAACGGCTTGCGGGGACAAGGATTGCCACGTCGGCCGCGATGCGGACTCCTCATAATGCCGGGGGTGAATATCAAATTCGCCCCTCCACAGGCGGGCCGTTAGGACTTGTAAATAAATTAGCGTAAGCGAACCTTTGGTATCGAACAAGTAACTCAGAATTATGAAGTGCAGGAGAACTGCCAGAGAATTGGTGTGCGGTGGACACCCTACCCGGAATGACATTACTTTAGTTCAACGGACCAGTATGCGTGGTCGAGGAATTGTTTCCAGCTTCGGTATCGGTGGTGGCCGAGGTGGACGTGGACGAGGGGGTTGTGTTTAGGCTTGACAGGCTCTCGAATAAGCTTCATCTTTGCGTGTTTTGGAGTTCGGCCGCCTTTCTTGACATTGCAGGCTGCGCAGGCACAAACAATATTTTGCCAGACAGCTTTTCCTCCCATACTCCGTGGTATGATGTGGTCGAGCGATAATTCGCTGGTCGGAAAGCGTTTGCCGCAATACTGACATTTGTTTTTGTCGCGGGCGAAGATGTTTCGGCGGTTGAACTTTACTTCGTTTCTCGGAAGGCGGTCGAAAAATAACAGGCGAATGATTCTCGGTACGGCGATATGGAAATTTACGGTGGATACCCAGTCGTGTCCATCCGGCTCGAAATCGCGCCTAAACTGGCTTACCTCGCACCAGCTATGAAAATCATAGTTTGAATATCGGTCTTCCTCGAGTGAGACGACCTCGGCAAGCTCGCGAAATAATAATGAGAAGGCCCGCTTTGCCCCGACTATGCGGATAGCCATATAATGCTTGTTCAGGACAAGAACGTTACAGTCCAGACCGGATTGATACTCAACAGCACTCATATTTCGTATTGCGTATATCGTATTGCGTATACCGTATTTTGCGTTTTATATTTCGACGGTGGAATGGATGTCCCTTTAGCCATTAAAGCTACTCATCAGTTAGTGCGAAACGACTCGTCCGGGTAGTTGCTTTTCGAATTAAATCAGGCAAAAAGGGAATGACAAAACAGGAGCTGTTTATAATCTGCCCTCAGACCCAAAATAACAAAAGCGGCTTTACGACTCGACTTCTTCTGTAGTTGATTCTTCTGTTACTGATTCTTCTGCTGCTGATTTTTCTGTTGCTGATTCTTCTGTTGCTGAGGCTGATTTTGGAATCACATTTTCAGCCCGCAGCCCCTTGTCGCCCTCGACGATATCGAAAGTGACAGAATCTCCTTCGGCAAGAGTTTTATAACCATCACCAGAAATACTTGAGTAGTGGACGAAGATATCGCGGCCATCAGGGGTAGCAATAAATCCGTATCCCTTTCTGGGGTTAAACCACTTAACAGTTCCGTCGATTTTCCCGTCAGACATAGAACGCTCCTTTTGAACAACCACGCAAAACAAACTATTTTCTGCGCGCCCCACAATCTGAAATAGAAGAGAAGCTCATAGTTTCAAGCGTCTTGGTTTTGTTGTGGAAGGCGGCTTCTTATTCAAAGCGATTATTTGGCCTCAGCGGATTTCACAGCAGCAGGAGCAGAGAGATTTTCTCTCATTAGCCGGCCCATTTTAAACTTAACCGTTCGCTTTGCAGGGACCTCAACGCGCTCAAGAGTTTTGGGATTCTGGGCGACTCTGGCGGCTCTGGTTCTGGTTTCAAAGACGCCAAAGTCTCGGAATTCCAAACGGTTATTCTCACACAGCTCCCTGGTTATCTCGTCGAGAAAAGCCTGAATTATAGACTTTACTGCTACCCTTTTTGCTTGTGTTCGTTCCGCAATCCGGTCGATAAGTTCTTTCTTTGTAATTGTTGCCATAGGCTACCTCACTTGTAGGAAAGAGCAATTGGGAAACTGGATTCTGTTTACATTAAAAAAAGCTGCTGTATAACAAATCAACTCTTTGGGTTATCCAACAGCTCATTACACATCTGGTGCAAACTTTATAACTCCTACTACACAGTCGCTTTGGCGTTATTTTGCAGACCAACAATTACTTCTGTCGGGGAGCAAAACCAACCGACAAAGTGTAAATACTAAAACGCTACAACTTACTATACAACAAAGACTTCTATACAGCAAGTAATTTTTACAGAAAATTTTTCATATTCACAAAAAAAATCTGGAAACCGCCTTTGTTTAATTCTGTCGATTATTTGCGAAAAAAGGCACAAAACAGAATAGTTTATTGACCAGCAACGGATTTTTCGGCATAATTAGCATTCTTATAATTTGCCGGGTCATTTATAGTGGGTTTTTAGAGTATGACGCGAATGCTATTTTTGCAGTGTTCCGGTAAAGTTTTTTGAGATAACAAATACGTAGTTTGTGCTGCGAGGCGATTGATATTTATGTCTTCAGAAAGAAGCGAAAAAAAGAGTTCCGAGAAGCAAGTTGCGAAGAAGAAAGACAGAGCGGCAGAAATTGCCGACACGTTTGAATGGTTGATAACCGCTTTCATATTAGCCTTTGTGTTCCGTGCGTTTGTAATGGAGGCGTTTCGCATACCTACCGGCAGTATGGCCGATACTCTTAAGGGGGCCCATTTTCGGCTGCGATGCCGTCAGTGCGGATATAAATACGAGTATGGCTTTGTGCCGGGAAGATATAAACTTCCGGAGGATTTCGTTCCACGGTCCGGACATCTGAAATCATATCGCTCCCGCTGTCCAAGCTGTGGCAATTATCAGCCGGTCGGCGGTACGATGCCGGTGGCGAACGGAGACCGGATTCTTGTGCTAAAGTGCATTTATCAGTTCTTCGAGCCCAAGCGGTGGGACGTAATAGTATTCAAGAATCCGCCTGAACCGGAGGTAAATTATATCAAACGATTGGTTGGCCTTCCTGGTGAATCAGTGCAAATAATTGATGGTGACGTCTATATCGACGGCCAAATCAGCCGGAAACCTCCTAAAGTCCAGAACGAGCTGTGGATGCCGGTATATGATAACAATTACCAGCCTGTTGATCCCTGTGCATTTTCTTTCAACCACCACCGATGGCAACAGCCTTTCGGGACCGGAAGATTTTCAAAATGGGAAATTGACAAAGACAGGCCTACCTTATTTCAACTGGACAGCCCGGCTGACACCATCAGTACGATGACTTATCGCACGAAAATCGGCAACGATTTTAGAGCGACCTATGCCTATGATGAAGTTGAAGAATATGACTATATGCCGTACTACAGTGACCTGATGGTGCGTTTTTACTGCCTTGCCAATGATCCACAGGGAAGTATCGGTATCTCTTTGAGTAAATATGAGACAACCTATCGAGCAAAAGTCGATTTTTCATCGGGAGTAATAGTCGTCACCAAGCAAGAAAAGGGCAAAGAACCGGTAGAGTTAGCTGGGATATCAATCAAACCTCCTGCGATGAATAAATTTACACTTGTTAAATTCGTCAATGTTGACCATCAATTGATTTTCCAATACGGCAGCACAAAGTGGACGCATGATTTAGGCCGTGGTGTGGGAGATACCGGCCGGATAAGAGCAGACATTCCGCCGCGGGTGGAAATTCTCGGCTCCGGGAAACTGACACTATCACACGTTGCGATTTTCAGGGACATCCACTACACCGAACGTAAATATGTCAACGGTCCCAAAGAAGGCAGGGCAATAGATAAACCTTTTATCCTGGGAGAAGATGAGTTTTTCGTATTAGGCGACAACAGCCCCAACAGTGAGGATTGCAGGTGGTGGACCAGAGAGGGCTTAGCAAATAAAGGTCTGTCTAACTACCGCGTGGGTATTGTTCCTCGTGACTATCTGGTGGGTAAGGCGTTGTTTGTCTATTGGCCCAGCGGTTTCAAGCCGTTCGCCAAGTTTCCAATTGGAATTATTCCTAACATTGGCCGGATACGTTTTATCTACGGCGGCTCAAATGACAATTAGTAAGTACATGCGGAGGTTAACCCCCGTTAGAAATTTTAGAACGGGGTAAATATGGTACAAACAAGGGAATATTTTTCAATGGGGTGAACAAATGAGAATCAAGCTGATTACAAGTCTTTTAACAGGAACGATGCTAACTTTGGGCGGTTGCAATGTTTTAACAGAAAGCGGTATTATCGCCGGCGGTGTCGCCGTAAAAGAATTGCGCTGTGAGTACCGTGTTAATCCTTTGGGGATTGATGTAGTTAAGCCCCGGCTGAGCTGGATTATGGAGTCGAATCAGAGGGGCCAGATGCAGAGGGCCTATCAGATTTTAGTGGCCGATAGTGAGGAAAAGCTCAAACGGAACGAAGGTCAGCTTTGGGACAGCGGTAAGGTCGAGTCCGAGCAGAGCAATCAGGTGGTGTATAAAGGCCAGCCGCTGGTCTCGCGTATGCGCTACTATTGGAAGGTGCGTGTATGGGACAAGGATGACCCCAGCAACGCTGGGTTCCATTCAAAACCCGCCGTTGGCGGGGTGTCGGCCTGGAGTGAAGCAGCGATGTGGACTGCCGGTCTGCTCGAATCGGGAGACTGGCAGGCCAAGTGGATAGGTTATGACGCCGAACAACGGAACTCCTACAACAAGGAAACGTCGGATCCCAACGCCCTGGTTTTGCCTCCGCCGCCTTATCTGCGCAGGGCCTTTTTGGTCGGCAGGCCTATAAAGCGTGCAGTAGTCTATGCCTCGGCCCTTGGCCTTTATGAGCTGCATATCAACGGCAAACGGGTAGGCGAGGATTACTTCACCCCCGGCTGGACCGATTATCCCACGCGGGTGTATTACCAAACTTATGAAGTTACCGACCTTATTAAAAAGGGCGGCAACGCTATTGGAGCGATTCTTGCCGACGGATGGTACGCCGGGTATCTGGGCTTCGGTCGAAAGAGAGAACACTACGGCAGCGAGCCACGGCTGTTAGTGCAGCTCGAAATCGAATACGACAACGGTCACATACAAACGGTCGTTACAGACAAGACCTGGAAGGCCATATACGGGCCGCTTTTAGAATCGGATTTTCTGATGGGTGAAATCTATGACGCCCGCAAAGAAATGCCCGGCTGGGACACATCCCGCTTCGACGATTCGGCGTGGCATACGGTGGCTGTTACAGATAAGAGTGAGGGCATAGTTCAATCTTATCCGGGTGTGACGGTCCAAAAGATTCTGGAAATCAAGCCGAAAAAGCTTACCGAGCCGGAGAAAGGTGTTTATGTTTTCGATATGGGTCAGAACTTTGCCGGCTGGGTTCGACTGAAAGTCAGTGGAAAGGCCGGGACGAAGGTAGTGCTGCGATTTGCTGAGATGCTCAACCCGGACGGAACAATTTATACTGAGAACCTCCGTGCGGCACGCTGCACAGATACATATATCCTCAAAGGT
>JAIVYN010000240.1:0-5672 GCA_048635425.1 Candidatus Aegiribacteria sp. | reverse complement strand
ATGCGAGAGTAGTAACCAAGGCACTTGATGGCCTAACCAATGCCCTTGCTTTGTCATGGCTTGACTCGGCCGAAGCGCATCTCTCTCTTGAAACTGATATAAACACTATAACGGAACTGTTCCTCCACGGTGCATTAGTCCATCAGGAACCGGCACAAAATTCAAATGAAAGAAAGGAGCTTGGCAATGAATCTTGAGCAGGTTTTTCAAAAAGGAGCATTCAGATCACTAATTCGGTCGGCATTTAGCAACGGGATAGTCCGCCGTACAGCCTTGCCCTTTGTCGAAAAGAAAATGTGGCAGGGTATTGTTGAGAATAACACAGATACATTTCCACTCCAGGTACAGCGGGACAAGTACGACATCAGCCTTGCGATGCTGCACAGTGCTGCCCGGAGCGTTGATCGAGGGCTAATATCCAAAGGTGTCCTTGATCGTATTCTTGAAACATTCCTGGACAACGTAGTGCTGAGCGACCAGCGACGGCACGCAATTGACCGTTTGGGTTTTGAGCCGCCCTTGTTTGTCCTTGTCAGTCCGGGCAAAAAGTGCAATCTGCGATGCACGGGTTGTTACGCGCGCAGTGATTCACACTCAGCCGCCAAGCTGGATTGGGATACGTTTGACCGGATTATCGTTGAAAAGGAACGGTTGTGGGGCTCGTACTTTACGGTAATCTCAGGCGGTGAGCCGTTCATGTGGGAAGATAATGGTCTGGATCTTTTAGATATGGCACTTAGACACCCTTCGCAGTTCTTTCTGGTTTATACTAACAGTACATTAATAACAAAATCCGTAGCTAAAGAACTGGCGAAACTCGGTAATATAACACCTGCAATTTCAGTTGAAGGTTTTGAAGGACAAACAGACAAGCGACGTGGCAAGGGCGTACACAAACGAATTCTCCAAGCAATGGAAAACCTGCGCGAAGTAGGTGTACCCTTTGGTATTTCAGTTACTGGCACACGGGAAAATGCTGAGATTGTAACAAGCGATGAGTTTGTTGATTTTTATTTTGATGAGCAAGGTGCAACATACGGCTGGATATTTCAGTATATGCCTATTGGCCGTGAGCATTCGCTCGAACCAGTGGTTACTCCACAGCAGCGTCTGGAAATGTACAATCGGACCTGGCGTATGGTGAGAGAACGGAAAATCTTCGTTGCAGACTTCTGGAATAGCGGTACAGCCAGCAGCGGATGTATCGCCGCAGCTCGACCAGGCGGATACTTCTACATCAATTGGGACGGGACGGTTACACCATGCGCCTTTATACCATACTCAACGCACAATATTTTTGACGTTTTCGGCAACGGGGGAAATCTTGATACGATCTTGCATTCACCGTTCTTCAAAAGAATTCGTCAGTGGCAAGACGAGTATGGCTATGCTCAATCGGCTGAAAATACGGGCAATTGGCTGTGTCCATGTGTTATTCGTGACCATTTCGAAATAATTTTCAACGCAGTCCAGGACACCCAGGCCAAACCGATTGATAAAGGGGCTGTTGACGCACTCGCCGACCCGAAATATCATAGCGGTATGATTGAATACGGAGACAATTACAACCATCTGAGTAGTAAGGTTTGGGCTGAGCATTATATGGCCAAACAAACAGTGAACAGTTAACCAAATAATACATTAGAAAGGAATTTGAAATGTTGGACGCAATTCACAAAATGTTCCTTGCGGGCGTGGGTCTGGCAGCAATGACAAAGGACAAAATCGATGAGCACGTCAAAGAACTTGTAGAAAAGGGCAAGCTGACTGAGAAAGATGGCCGTGAACTGGCTGAGGAGATGCTGAAGAAATCCAAGCAGGCCAAGGACGACCTCGAAAAGCAAGTTGAGAAGCAGGTGCAGCAAACGCTTCAGACCCTTCAAATAGCATCAAAAGAAGATGTTGAGAAGTTAGAGGCTCGCATTGAGAAACTTGAAGCTGCGGAAACAGAATAACAAGGAAATAGCGCATTGTTTCTAAAAATAGGCTCTATCAGACGCAGATACCGCCACGTTAAGCGGTACAGACAGATTGTGTCAGTGTTACTAAAGCACGGTCTGGGTGATTTAGTAACAAGAGTGGGGTTGTACAGGCAACTCGGAATAAGCAGACGTTTCTTCACAAAGCGCAAAGCAGAGGCATCGCTCACTCCACTGACCCGGTGGCAGCGCTTCAGGATGGTCTTGGAGGAACTTGGTCCATCCTTTATCAAATTGGGGCAGTTAGCCAGCACGCGCCCCGATTTGGTTCCGCCGGAAGCATGTGCGGAATTTGAAAAACTCCAGGATGCCGTTCCAGCTTTTCCTGCCAGCCAGGTTCGGCAGATCATCGAAGCTGAACTCGGCGATTCTCTTGAAGCTCTCTTCAAAGAATTTGACGAAACACCGGTTGCTTCAGCCTCCGTTTCCCAGGTGCACCGCGCTGTTCTGACGGACGGCACAGTGACAGCGATAAAGGTCCAGCGTCCTGGAATACGCGCAACAATCGAAGTGGACCTGGAAATTATGTTTCACCTGGCCGAACTGATAGAAAAGCACATTCATGGAATGGAAACGCTCGATCCTATTGGTATCGTTCGGGAATTCTCTCGAACCATTAAAAGAGAGCTGAATTTTGATATCGAGGCGGGCAACATTGAGCGTTTCGCAAGAAATTTCCGGTCGGACACCAGTATATATGTCCCGAAGGTTTATCGGCATCTGTCAACGGATAAGGTGCTGGTTATGGAATTTGTGGAGGGTATTAAGGTTTCTGACCTCGATACCTTGGCCGATGCAAATCTTAATCTTGAACTAATCGCCGACCGTGGCGCAGATATAATCCTTAAACAGATATTCGAACACGGTTTTTTTCACGCCGACCCTCATCCCGGTAACATCCTGGTTCTTCCGGATAATGTCATCTGTCTGTTAGACTATGGCATGACGGGAACCTTAACTGGCCGTAACAGGGAGAATCTTGTGGACCTGATAGCGGGCATTGTACGTCGCAACGCCAAACGGATGACTCGCTCACTTATTCGACTGTCGCAACTCGAAAGTGCTGAAACTGTTGAAACTGTTGAAAGTCTTGAAGGGGATATTGCAGATTTTGTTGAGCAGCACCTGTATCGCCCGCTCAAAGATATACGCATGGGTAGTCTGCTTACGCAGCTTGTTCAGTTGCTAATACGCCACAATTTGAAGATTCCACCGGTTTTCTATTTGCTCGATAAAGCGCTGATTACGGTGGAAGGCAACGGGCGCAGATTGTCGCCGGAGTTCGACATCATTGAACATATGAAACCATTCGTCCGGCAGTTATTGAGTGAAAGATTAAGCATTCGCAAGTTGCGAAAGGATCTTTATACCGCAAGCCTGGATTGGGAGGCCGTACTCCGGGAGCTTCCCACCGATACCATGAATATCATTAACAAAATCAAGCAGGGAAAAATTCGCATAGAGTTTGAGCACAAAGGTTTGGAGCCGATGCTCAAAACGCACGACCGCATCAGTAATCGTCTTGTTTATGGTATTGTGCTTTCTTCGTTGGTGATAGGGTCTTCACTTATTGTTTTGTCAGGTATTCCGCCTAAGTGGCACGAGATTCCTATTATAGGCATCATTGGGTTTCTGACCGCAGGCGCAATGGGTTTCTGGTTATTGATTTCTATTATGCGCCACGGGAAGATGTAACCGGGGAGAATATAATCGTAAATTCATATTGCAAAAGAAAAGGACAACAAATGCCTGAAGAAAAGAATTTCAAATCGGTAGGAAAAACGCTCAAAAAGAGTCAGGAACTCTTGGACAAAGTACTGAAGCAAAACGAAAAATGGCATGGTTCAGGGGCCTTCGAGAAAGATATTACATTCGCCCGGAAGCTGCTCGTAGAAATGGAGCAGGCCCTGTCGGATGTTGTTTCCGCATTTTCGCAAGGCTCCTTCGGAGACAACCGAAACCAAGATATAGAGATGGAAATTGGTCGCGCTTACAACAAGGCGTGCAGCCTCATAAGTCATCTATATGACGATATCAGGCGGGTACATGATGCCCTGCCGAAAGGACAAAGCCAAAGCGGCGACATAAAGGCGATAGAAATCCACCTCAAACAACTTACATATCAATGCAAAAAGACGCGGGATCACTTGCGCGATACGGCTCGAATAGTTAATAAAGCACATTGGTCTAACGGAGAATCAGAAAAATAGATGAAAAATGTTTTACACAAACTTCGTCCTCTTTTTGGTTTTACACTTTTTATTCTTGCTCTGGTACTAATTTATCCGATCCTAAGAAAGTACCAATACAACGACATTATCCAGCAGATGCGACAAATCCCAGGAGGTTGTCTTGGCCTGAGCCTCATTCTTACCGTTCTTAGCTATCTGTTACTTACTCTGTATGATGTTTTAGCGTTGCGATACATTGGGCATTCTCTTGCATATAGTAAGACTGCCATAGCTTCATTTGTTAGTTACGTTTTCAGCTATAATGCAGCGGTCTTTGGAGGTACCGCTGTCAGATATCGAATTTATTCGAGTTGGGGAATTTCCGCAATGGAGACCGCCAAAATGGCTGTCTTTTCTAATCTTACATTATGGTTAGGTTTTTGTGCCGTTGCAGGAGTATCTTTTCTTTTTGCGCCCCTGGCTCTACCTCAATTTATTCATCTGCCCTTCGTATCGGTCAGACCTGTTGGTGTAATTCTTCTTGCGATGCCTGGTGGGTACATACTATGGACTGCTTTGAGCAGCAAGCCCCTTAAGATACGGGGATGGGAACTTACCCTGCCGGGTACACAACTTGCGATTGTACAGGTCGCAATTGCCGGTCTTGACTGGATCGTGGCCGCAAGTGTCCTTTACGTTTTATTGCCTCCCGCTACAAATCTGTCGTATGCAGGATTTCTTGGTATATTTATGCTTGCGCAAAGTGTCGGGCTGGTAAGCCAGATTCCAGGCGGCTTAGGAGTATTTGAAGTAACTGTTCTATTTCTATTATCACCAAATTATCCGGTGCCAGTAGTTCTTGGGTCGCTTTTGGCTTACCGTGGGATTTATTATCTTCTACCCTTTACAGTCGCTTGTCTGATTCTTGCGGCCAATGAATTGCTGGAAAGAAAGAAGGTTATCAAACAAATAAGCTACACCTTTGCCCGGTGGGTTCCGGCGATAATACCACATGTTTTTGCCTTCATTATTTTTATAGGAGGTATAATTCTGCTGTTCTCAGGGGCTTTGCCCGAGGAAAAGGGCCGATTGTCATGGTTGAGAGAATTTTTACCTCTTCCCGCCATAGAAATCTCGCACTTTTTGGCCAGTTTGGCAGGGGTATGGTTGCTCATTTTGGCACGAGGCCTACAGCGTCGGCTTGATGTAGCTTACCATTTAACCCTAGTTCTTCTTGCTTCGGGAATTGTATTATCCCTTGTTAAGGGGTTAGGCTACGAAGAAGCAACTGCCCTGTCTTTTATGTTAGTTACGCTCTTACCTTGTCGTCGTGAATTTTACCGCAGAGCATCCTTACTGAGCCAGAGATTTACTTTTGGCTGGATCGTGGCTATTATAACCGTATTGCTCTGTTCCGTCTGGTTGGGTTTGCTTTCGTATAAATATGTGGAGTATTCTAATACTTTATGGTGGAAGTTTGCTTTTTCTGATGATGCGCCCAGATTTCTTCGTGCGACAGCTG
>JAIVYN010000239.1:0-5641 GCA_048635425.1 Candidatus Aegiribacteria sp. | reverse complement strand
GCTTCTCGATAGTATGTGGAGTTATCACGCCAAGAACTTCACCCAGAAGTATCCCGACTACGATACAACCTACGACCTGTGGGATGTGAAGTCTTTGAAAAAGACGAGCGCCGAACGCGCCGCCCAACACAATCAGGCCGAACAGCAAAACCACGTTCAAATTGAATTGGCCGGCACTATCACCGCTCGCAATCACAAATGAACAAATCATAGAAGCTCCATCCCCGAAAATAATAAATACTAAGCAAGCCGGGTACTATATATTATCTGCCCTTTGCTGCCGCGATAATACCTCGGCGCTCAGCGACCGGTGAACGGCCCGGCAGTTCAAAACACCTACAAATCCGTCATCTTCACTTGAAACTACAACCGGCAGGTGTTCGATATCAAGGCGTTTTGCTTTCTCGAATGCAACTGACAATGCCATATCCGGTGTTACCTTGGCAATGATCGGCTCCATAATATCAAGCGCCACCAGCCAATCGTTTAACTCCTGCGTTGCGAAAGTAGTTCTGATACCGTCTAATGTAACGGCACCTATCAGCTTTTTATCATTGTCAACAACAGAATAATAAAAGCTGTCGGTACTGCTGACCACTTTGACAACCTCACCCAGTGACATACCTGCCGAAATAACCGGCACTTTTGCATCCATCACATCGCCGACACTGTGCGTCTTAATGAGGTCCTCTTCTGTGATATTCATCCCTACTTCACCGGCTCTTTTAACGCCGCTCTTTGTAAATAATGGGCCGATGAACTGGAGTATAAATACCCCTACTATTATCACCGACAGCATCATATCTCTGACCTGCCCTTCAAACCGGTGGCTTGCCATAATCAACAAAGCGATTGCAATGGTGCCCTGTTGATATAAACAAAAACCCAGATATTTCCTTACCGTCGGCACAGCTTTTGAATAGGCGGCGCCCCCGTATGAGCCTGTCGTTTTGCCGACAATACTGCCAACAACGTAAACAGCAGCCAGCAGCCAGATTTGACCGGTCATACTGACGTTCAGTCTGGCGCCGATAATTACAAAAAACAGGACATAAATCGGCGGTGAAAATTTGCGAACAATCTCAAAACTTTTAAGACTTCGCCGAGGTGAAAGATTTATCAAAGTCGTCCCACAAGCCATAGATGACAGAATGACATCGAACTTTAATCTTATGGCCAGGCCGATAGTCAGCACTATAAGGCTGATTGCAAAAATCAAAATTTTCTCGTCATCGTCAAGCTGTTTAATAATCCATCGCAGTATCAGCCCCACTGCCAATCCCAGTCCTAAAGAGCCTATCACTTCATAAAACGAGTGAACCATCATTCTCAAAAAACCAGCTTCTTTATGGCCTGTAAGAAAAGTCGCCAAACTGATGCTGGCGATGTACAGAATCAGGGCAAGCGCATCATCGAGTGCGACAATTGCCGTCAGCATCGTCGTAAGCGGTCCCCGTGTCTTGTATTCCCACAACACATTCATTGTCGAAGCAGGGTCCGTTGCGGCACAGATAGCACCGAACACAACCCCAACTGCCAATGCCGTGTGCCAGTCATAGAAGCAACAAAGCACAAGAAAACAAGCAACCCCCACCAGTAAAAAGGCCGCCAGACCCTCAAACAGCAATATCGCTATAACCTGTCTGCCGAACTTTACAAAGATGTCACGTTTAAGCTCGCCGCCAATTAAAAATCCGATAACCCCCAGTGCAAACAGGTTGAACGGTTCGAGGCTCTCTACTGCCTCTGGTGACATAACGCCAAGCAAAGGCCCCAGGATTACCCCGATAGTTATATAGCCGATTATCTGCGGGATGTGAAGTTTTTGGATTATCCTGGCCCCTACCGTCCCGGCGAAAATGGCAATCCCTATCAGCAGTATAATATTGACCTGTTCACTCCGGGCTGAGATGTTCGCCAATAATTCGTTCATTGTCGCACTTTGAAAAAGCAAAAAAAACAACAATATTAAGTGAACTAAAGAGCCTAACTCGTGCCACAGGTGAGTGAGATAAAGTGAACTAAAGTGAGCTAAAGTAAAAAATAATCCATAACTTTAGGCACTTTAGGCACTTTTAACTTTAGGCACTTTTAACTTTAGGCCCCGTGCCGGTTGGGAAAAGTTATTTGTAAAGCTTTATTTATTGTCAACGGTAATTCCGGGCCAATCATCGGTGCGGAACGGAGAAGCCGGCAGCCCCTCCTCGTTATAGAGATTGCATACAGGATTGTCCGCCCAGGCGTAACGCACAGCAACAGGCGTGGAAACTTCGTCGCTGCTAACCACGACACTATCACCATCGATCTTCGCATCGGCCCAGACGAACTTGCGGTCCGCTCCGGCAATGGCGAAACCTTTCAATGGCCCGTCTGACCCGGCAACAAGACCTCCACCAACGTGGTCAAAGTGCAGGATAATCTTCTCACCCTCGATTTTCATCGATTTGTAGATAGGCCCGGAATACACCAATTCTTTTCCGTAGCTCCTGGCCAAAGCCCATAGTGCCAGACGCTTACCAACATCCTGCTTGTTTTTCGGATGTATATCGTCGGCCTCGCCAATGTCTATAATTACCGCCATCCCCGTATTCGGCAAAGCCAATGTCATCAACTGGGCCTCCCGCAGCTCCGCCCAGTCACTGTCAGCAGGCTCAGGTTTGACAGCTCTAAAATTAGCCAACTGTACGAAAAGAAAAGGAAACTTACCTTGCCCCCAATCTTTGTGCCAGTTTTGAATCATTTTGCCAAAGAGCTTGCGATACTGATACGCCCGGCTGGCATTTGACTCTCCCTGGTACCATATAGCCCCACCAATCCCATACGGAATCAGCGGAGCAATCATAGCATTATACAACCCCGCCGGCGAGTGAGGGTGTCCAGGACCAAATGGTGCACGCGGTCTCCGCGGTATTTTTCCCCCCTCAGCCTTGGCTTTTTCAGCAGCTTTCTTCCATTCTTCAACCTTCTGCTTGTATTCCTCCATCGCTTGCGGGTATTTCGCAACCGCATCATCATACCGCTCCAAAATCGGCGCAGCATCACTTTCTTCTTTGAGTACCTCTCGCCTTGTCCACGCCTCGGCCGGTGTCCCGCCCCAGGATGTATGAATTAAACCAATCGGCACATCAAGCTCTTCGTGCAGCTCTCTGCCGAAATAATAGGCCGCCGCCGAAAAACCGGGGACCGTCTGCGGGCTGCACGATGTCCAGTTGCCGGCACAATCGGACTGGGGCTGCTCAGCCACTTTTCGTTCAACCGTGAACAACCGAATATTCGGATAATCGGCTGCGGCAATCTCCTGCTCAGCATTAGTCGAGGCCTGCACCGACCATTGCATATTCGATTGGCCTGAACAGACCCAGACCTCACCGACCATAATATTTTTGAGCGTTATAGTATTCTTGCCGCTGAATGTCATTTCGTAAGGCCCGCCCATCTTCGGCGAATTCATCTTAAACATCCACTTGCCATTGTCCCCTGCCGTAACCGCCCATCTCATACGATGCCAGCTAACGCTGACCATGATCTCCTCCCCCGGCTCTGCCCAACCCCAGATAGAGACCTTTTTATTACCCTGAAGGACCATATTATCACTTATTACCGCCGGCAGCTTTACATCCGCCAAAGCCGCACCTGCATTCACCAGCAGCAAAATCCCAATAACAACCAAAACCATCGTTTCGCTAAAACGCACTCTCTTTTGATTCATCTTCTGACTCCTAAATACACAAAATGGACTATACAAAACTTTCGCATATAGTAGCGTAGCTGCCAAGAACAGTAAATAACAAACAAGAGAAATTTACCAACATCTTTCCTTCTATTAAACTATAATCTCTTACAAATGAAATTGTGCGCAAAACGGTCACAAAATGTTGGTCTGAGAACAAAAAACCCCCTTTCCCCCAAATAATGATTTCAATAGCTTTTTTGGTTCCAGGTACGCCGGGTCAGGCTGTTAGAAAAAGTGTTGTCCGCCAAATGGCCACAGTATCAGTAATATGTAGGGCCGCCTCAAAGATGGTGCCAAATCGTTTTTTATTTGGCGACAGCTTTGATCGGCCCGGCAACGGCAGCGAAGCCTTTTAGTTTCAGAACAAGCAATCTCCCTCCCTCGAAAGAGGGTGGGCAGGGAGATTGCGGTCGTGAGAATAAGCTGGATGCTTATGAGCAAAAGGCGGTTTCGTTCAGGCGTCAGCATTTTATCCCACCCTCTTTGGTTCCGGCTCGTCCGGGTTAAGTTGAATAAAGAGACCTAAAAGACACTTGCATAGTCAGCCTGATGTACCAAATTAACTTTGTTGTCAAACCAAAGTGGGTACGTTTAGACACTGTAGGAATCATCTGACTATTCAAATATACCTAAAAATAGTATAGAGAAGGAAATTCTCCATCAAGCCGGATGAGGTGAATATTCTATGCGATGTCACCTTTTTCCATTGACAAGCGCTATTTTGATGTTATAATACCTGCATATCAAAAACGCTTAGGAGGAGATAATCCAAAATGGCGTTAATTCAAAGAGATTTTCGTAAAGACAAACCTAAGCCGCTAAGAGTGCCCCCGCTCTTGTCTTCGACAAGAAGACGCGGGGGCGGCGTGAAAATATTAACAATTTTTGAAAGGGTAGGAAGATTAAAAAAACAATTTCACTCGTATTGGTTTTGGCATTGGGCCTGGTTGCGGAGGTTGCCAACGCAGATTTCGTCTTCGGTGAGCCCACTAATCTGGGGCCAACGATCAACACTCCAGGCCACGACTACCGGCCAAACATTTCAGCCGATGGATTGGAACTCTACTTCCACTCCGATCGTCCTGGTGGGTATGGTGAGTTCGACCTATGGATCACCGAACGACAAACGACACGACAAATGACGGAGCTTGTCTGGGGTACACCAATAAATCTTGGCCCAACGGTCAACAGTTCGGCTCGGGACCAGTCCGCGAGCATCTCGGCCGACGGCCTGTCGCTCTACTTTGCATCCAGACGGCCCGGCGGGTATGGTGAGTTCGACATATATGTGACAACGCGAGCAACGAAAGATGACCCCTGGGAAGCACCGGTTAATCTTGGTGCAGTGGTCAATAGTAACACTATTGATCGCAACGTGAGCATCTCAGCCAGCGGGCTGGAACTCTACTTCAGCTCCGATCGCCCTGGGGGATATGGTAACGATGACCTATGGGTAACGACCCGAGCAACAAAAGAGGAACCATGGGGAGAGGCTGTGAATCTTGGCCCGATAGTAAACAGCTCGGCATGGGACAGGCGGTCGACGATCTCAGCTAACGGGCTGGTTCTTTTCTTTGACTCTTCTCGCTCCGGTGGGTATGGGGATAACGACATCTGGATGATAACGCGCCCTACTACAAGCGACGCCTGGACACAACCAGTGAACCTTGGGCCTACGGTCAACAGTCCGTTGAGCGACGCTACCCCGAGTATCTCGGCCAACGGCTCTACTCTCTATTTCTGTTCCTATCGGCCTGGGGGAGTTGGGGCCGGGGACATTTGGCAGGTGTCGCTCGAACCTATCGTTGACCTCAATAGCGACGGAATCGTCGATTCTGCCGACATGTGCATCATGGTTGACCACTGGGGCGAGGACTACCCATTGTGCGATATTGGCCCGATGCCCTG
>JAIVYN010000238.1:0-5758 GCA_048635425.1 Candidatus Aegiribacteria sp. | reverse complement strand
CATCCCACTCCTTGGCACCATTTGGATCGTTATTTTTCTCCAACCTGTCGCTGCAGTCGGCAAGCTCGGCATTCGCTGCCGCTCGGAACATTCTTTCCTCAGCTTCGGTAAGAGTGCCGAATTTTTTCGTGGCCAGGTAGAGCAGCTTCGATGCGTTGTCGCTTGCCCCTTTTGCTCTACCAATCGGCAAAAGAATAAGCAATGCAAGCCCCAAACAAGCCGCAATGTTCACCCTTTCTGAAATTCTGTTCATCGTTACCCCCTTTCTCTTCTCGGTGCTATATTGGGGTAGCCTATACACGACGTTCCCATTTAACACTTTCTGAAACACTTTTCCGCCTTTTGATTCCACCAAAATATCAAAATCTTCTTTTAAGGGCAATACCCAAACCATAAAATTTTTTCTTATAAGAGGCAGTCATCGGCGTGCACATAATGTGAAAGAGGGCCTCTTTATATACTCTCCGACATTACCTAACGTCACAACGAGAGATCGCCCAAAAGGCCAGCATGGCCAGAATCAGATTCCAAAGTGAGAGCCCGGCCAGATCCAGGAACGCCTCAAGCTGTCCCAAAATATCGAGAATTGTAGAGCGTTAGTTTAACCAGAAACTAAAGTACAAAAACAGACCAGGCACCAGACCTAAAACCACGACAGTCATCAGCACTTCTACAAGGCCACAGCTTTCGCAGGAGTGACATTGTCGGTTTTGATTTTTCTCAGCAAGAATCAATTAGAGAGCCTTTATCACAATTAGGGTAATATCATCTAATTGCGGCGTGAGTGCACTGAAGTAAGCAACTTCATCTACGACTTTTGAACAGATTTCAGTTGCGGACCTGTTGCTTTGTCCTATTATTATCTCATTAAGTCTTTCCTTGCCGAACATAACTCCACGATCGTTTTGCGCTTCCCATATTCCATCCGTCCCAATAACGATGATATCACCGGTTTCAAGTAACACCGGTCCACCTTGCTCAAAGCTTGCATCTTCCATCACCCCAACCGGCAGACCTGTATTAGGCAATTCTTCAATCTTGCTATTGATGCTATGATACCACAAAGCTGGGTCGTGTCCTCCCGAAGCCCATATGAGAGATTTCTTTTTCGCATCGAGAACACCATAGAAAAGTGTTATGAATTTATCATAGTCCGTATCACTTTCAAGATTCCGGTTCATAACCTCAAATAGCTGTGTAAGGTCGGTTCCATAACGGGCGGCATTGCTCCTGAGAATGCTTCTGGCCGTCGCCATCAACAATGCTGCTCCGATTCCGTGACCTGTTACGTCACCCAGGGCTATTCCCATTTTGCCGGGTCCGCTCTCGGTCAATTCTATAAAGTCATAATAATCCCCACCGGTCTCATCGCAATACTTGCACCGGCCGGATAGTTCAAAGCCTTCGAGTTTTGGGGTCGTCTTGGGCAAAAGGTTTTGTTGTATTGCCCTTGCTAACTCAAGTGATCTCTGCATCTTCTCCATAGCTTTGAGCTTAGGCCCGGTTTGATTGAAAATGTCACCCAACTGCTGGAGTTCATCATTTGTAGAGATATTTACCTTGATATCAAAGTCACCCTGAGCCAGTTTCCCGGCAGCGTCGGCGAGATGGATGATAGGCACAGTTAATTTACGGGCCCGCATGACTGCAAGAACAACGGCGGTTACGATTACCAGGAAAATCAGGAAAGTGGCAAACTGTATTGTGCGGACATTATCCCGGAAGAGTATTTGCTGAGCGTTGTTTGCTTGTTCAATGATTCGCTGATAGGACACCACGAGGATTGGAAAACCACCTCCACGTTCCGAAGAGCCGTAAACCCAGAGGGAATCGACACCGTTGTAAGGCTGACGCATGAAGCCCGCTTTTCCACTGCTGGAATTTTCGATCATTGTTCTAATATGGTTGGGGTCGCATATATCCAGAAGTCTTGAGGGTTTGCCGGGACCGTCCCGGCTTTCCAGGAATGAGCTGCAGCAGATAACGTTAGCTTCATCCACTTCCAGTTCTTTTTCCTCCGGCAGCCTTATGAGGAGTTTCCAGGCCCCTTCCCACCATTTTTCAGGAATATGCATTCTGTCCAGCATACTGGAAAGATCAATGTCCAGGGCGATGACACCGGCAAAAAAACCATCCTGCTCAAAGAAGGGTATCGCAACGGTCATAACGGTCTTGCCGGTGAGCGGCTCTACACGCAGAGTCGGGGTAAGCTGTTTGTTTATTCTTGCGTTAATATACCAGGGCTGCTGACGTAAATCGTATTCTGCACTATAAGGCTGGAAACCGGGGGAAGGATATAACGCTACTGTGCCCTCTGTCAGGACAGTGTAAATCCATAGTTTTGACTCAGGATTAATAGCATAGATATCTTTGCATATTTTGGTCAGTTGTTGTAATTGGGGCCATAAGGGACTTTTGGACTTGTTGTTAGACGGAAAAACAAGCTGCGACTCGAAATCCATGGCTCGCTTTTGATTGTCGGAGGAGTTCACGAATTGATATTTTTTAGCTTCTCTCGATATGTCTTCTGATGATAGTGTTATGAGGTAGCGAGGTGAAGACGGTTGTTCGGAGCTGATATTGACAGACCAGAGGCTTCGCTGGACCTGATCGGCATAGTGGCGCAGGCCGTAACGGACCGCCTGGGCCGAGATTTTGAGCGTTTTTTCGTAATTGTCAATGGTTTCAACTAATCGAGAGCGTGCCCTTTCTTCCAGGGTTGTTCGCAGGGCATTTTGGATACGATTTCTTACAATACGTGAGAATGAAATATCGAGGGTGAAATATACAGCCAATGGAATAAGAGATACGCTGAGTAATAAAATCAATAATTTGTTTCGTATGGCCATTTCTTCTTCAAGACAACATATCGGGCCGCATTACTGTCCGGTCAAGGAACACGGGAATCGTTACCTTCCTTCCTGCCGCTACAGCCTAAGATATATTAAAGACCTTTGTCAGTTGCGTGATTTCAAAGATTTTGTAGAGATTCACGTCTAAATTACGTAATTCCAACTGACCACCACGCTCGCCTACCCTCTTGTGGATTCTTACCAAGAGACCCAGCATAGCGGATGTCATGAATTTCACATTGGCAAAATTGAGAACCAACCGGCCATCTTTGTTCTTCTCAATAACAGATTCTAAAGACTTCTGCAGTTCCCTGATCTGTCCTTCATCAAGGATATTCTCGTCTTCAAACGTAACAAAGGTTAAATCTATACCGTACTCAGCCTTTATTGGAGTATGTTCCTGTTCCATTTCTACCTCTTTTCTCGTCTCAGTACTTTTTTATAATAATCTCCTCGGACTTAAGGGATTTCAAAATAATGGCTATCCGCAGAGTGTTAGTTTAACCAGAAACTAAAGTATAGGTACAGACCGAGCACCAGCCCTAAAACCACAACAGTCATCAGTACCTCTACAAGACCCCAGCTTTCGCGGCGTTCTTTCTTTTGTTCAGGTGTAGTAGTGGCGTAGGTCAGACCGACAATTTGTTCGTATTTTGGCGGAGCGGTCAATAGTGACACCCCGACTATAACCACAATACTGATTAACAACAGCCAGCCTGAAGCAAAAAGAAAGTTGTATTGTCCAACATAGACCAACCACTCGGGTGACTTAATTATAGCTTCTTGTCCTCCACCTGTAAGTGCCTGCAGGGCCAGTTTAGCCATTCCCGCGACAAAACCGATCGCCAGGCCTGCCACCGCACCTTTGCCGTTAATCCGCTTAAAGAAAAGGCCGAGCAGGAAGACCGCCGTAATTGGCGGTCCCAGATAGCTTTGAACGTCCTGTAGATACCTGTATAATCCCCCCTGGGAAACTCGCTGCATCACGGGAATCCAGATTATCCCCATCACGACCACGACCAGCGTTGCGATTCGACCAACCGTAACGAGATGCCGTTCGGAGGCCTTCGGATTTATCTTTTCATAGATATCCACTGTAAAAAGAGATGCACAGGAATTAAAAAGCGATGACAGAGAGCTCATCAATGCTGCCAACAGCCCCCCCACCACCAGGCCGCGCAGCCCGGCTGGCAATAACGAGCTGACCATAACCGCGAAGACCTTATCTCCATCAAGCACTTCCTGACCATTGGTCATTTTCATGGGGATTGCAATAAGTCCCTTTTGATGCAGTGCATAACCGATAAGACCCGGAACAAGAAAAATCATCACAGGCCAAACCTTCAGGAAGCTGCCCCAAAGAGCGCCGCGCCGGGCGCTCTTAAGGTCTTTAGCCGATAGCGCCCTTTGTACAATATACTGGTCGGTACACCAGTACCATATCCCGATTATAGGTGATGCGATTAATATACCCAACCATGGGAAATTCGGGTCTGAATTTGGCCGCCATAGCGCAAAATTCTCAGCATTCTCACGGCATATTGCCTGCAGCTCGCCCCAGCCGCCGAGCTTGCTCAGGCCAAAAATTGTAATAAAGGCTGAACCGAGTATTAAAATAACCGTCTGGATAGTGTCGGTATAAACCACGGCACGCAGACCGCCCGCAACGGTATAGATACCCGTGAGGACAACCGTTAATAGTGCCCCTATCCAGAACGCATCAAGAACGAAAGTGTCCGTAAGCTGTATATTAATCTCAGGCAAAAGCACATTGAAAACTACACCGCCTGCGTAAACTGTCACTGATACCTTTGTAAAAACGTATGCTATAAGTGAGACGATTGTTAATATCCAGCGGGCCGTCGCATTAAATCGCTTCTCAAGAAACTCCGGCATAGTAAATACCTTCGAGCGATAATAAAAGGGCACAAATACCCAGGCCAACATTACCACTACCCAGGCGTGCAATTCCCAATGTGCCATCCCCATACCACTGGTGGAGCCCTGGCCTGCCAATCCGACAATATGCTCTGAGCCGATATTTGAGGCAAAGATTGATGCCCCCACCACAAACCACGGCATATTTCTGCCCGCAAGGAAGTAATCCGTCGATGTCCTTTGTTTCTGCAGAACCACCCACCAGACAATCACTAACATAATACCGAAGTAACCTGCGATTGCAATCCAATCTAATGCCTCAAAACCGCCCATAAATCAGTCCTTTCAAATTTAGAGGTTCCCTTTAAGTTAAACCGTTTTCTTGACGCAATTTTCAAACCGGAAGTCTTCCATATAAGCTCAAGTACAGGAAATTTCAAGATTTTTCCATTTTTCTTTTATATGCTGATACAATGTACTTTCAAACTTATGCTAATCTTACCACAAGCCAAAGGTAAAAGTCGCGGGTGAGCCGGTTTTAGCAGCTCTTGGTGGGCAACAAAAAAGGGCTGCAAGTGTTATACTCACAGCCCTTCAGTTCGGTGATACGAATTGTACTTTATGTCCTGCGTTTTCCCGCCGCTGCTGCCGTCTATCACCGCCAGCTTGGTTTGTTACTCCGGTGGTGGCGCGTCGTAGTTCCAGCAATCAATGTAAAGCTTCCAGGAACCATCGGCCTGCCTTTTCAAGATGCTCAGGGCTTTGCCGCTCCTCGGACTGGCCTCGGGCTCTCCCTTGGGCGTTACGGATATCCTGAAAGCGACACGAGTAAATGCCCAGTCGCCAGCTACCTCTACTTCCTCGACAACGATGGGGATGCCCTCGAGATTGAACACCGCGAAAAAGCCCTCCATTGATGCCCGTATCTGCTCTATCCCGATGGTTGCGGGGGCGTCTGGTCCCATGCTTATCCCGCTATCGTCCCACAAGGACACGTAAAGCTCCAGATCTCCAGATGCCGTCGCGAT
>JAIVYN010000237.1:0-5768 GCA_048635425.1 Candidatus Aegiribacteria sp. | reverse complement strand
AGTCATTTTTCCGACCTCTCTAATATTTTTCGCAGACGTCTGTGTGCTCGCGAAAGCTGTTTGGTTACGGTGCCGACGCTTCGGCCGAGTAAATTAGCGACATCATTGACGCTGTTGTCGCCGAAATAGCGAAGCATTACGACCTGTTTTTCGGAACCGGGTAGTTTTACAACGGCAGCTAAAAGTCTCTGTTTGTCCTCATCGAGCCGGCCGTCCGGATTTTCTATCGCCGCGGCGATTTTTGTCTCCAGCCGGGTCTCTTTTGGCCTTCGCCGGGCTGAATCAAGTGCGCATCTTCGGGTTATTTTCATCAGCCAGGGGCCGAAAGCCTCAGGTTTTCGCAGCCCGGCCAACCGTTCGTAAGCTCTTACGAAAGCGTCCTGCGAGACATCTGTGGCCGAATGATAATCGCCCAGAACGTCCAGTGCAACGGCACGTACCGGCCGTTCGTAACGTTTCACAAGTATGGCAAAAAGGTCTTTTTCGCCGTTTAAAACAGCATTTACCAATTCAGTATCTGACTGCACGTCGTAAAATCTCCAAATTGAAGCGCTTCTACTATTAAGAGTTGATTTATGGCAAAAATGCGACAAGAAAAATATTTTTCACAGGTGATATAGCAGCAACTTCAGCAAACAAATCTTGACGTTGTTGATAAAAGTCGGTAATCTCTGGCAGAAATAGTGTGCATCTTATAATTTTCGTACTTAAAGAAAGGAATTCGTAATGTTTACAGCGATAATTGACATAACGGCAAGGGAAATACTCGATTCCCGCGGTAATCCTACTGTTGAAGTTGATGTTTTGCTTGAGGATGGTTCCTACGGCAGGGCGGCGGTGCCCTCCGGGGCCAGCACGGGCGCACACGAGGCGATAGAGCTTCGCGATAAAAGGGCAAAACGCTATATGGGCAAAGGCGTTGCCGCCGCCGTTAAAAATGTAAACGAAATCATAGCACCCGAAGTTGTCGGTATGGACGCGGCTTCTCAGGAAGAGCTTGACGCGTTGATGATTGAGCTGGATGGCACACCCAACAAAGGAAAGCTCGGCGCAAACGCAATATTGGGTGTCTCATTAGCGGCTGCAAAGGCGGCGGCGGATTCGGCAGGCCTGCCCTTATACCGCTACCTGGGCGGCTGCAACGCAAATATACTCCCCGTTCCGATGATGAACATCCTGAACGGCGGAAAACACGCCGACAACAACGTCGATTTCCAGGAATTTATGATTATGCCCATCGGCGCAAAGAGCTTTTCCGATGCTCTGCGAATGGGGGCCGAAACATTCCATACGCTTAAATCAGTGCTGGCTAAAAAAGGTTACTCAACATCGGTCGGCGACGAAGGCGGCTTTGCCCCTTCACTTAAGACCAACGAAGAGGCCCTGGAAGTCGTTATGGACGCCATCAAAAAGGCCGGCTACAAATCCGGAAAGGAAATCTCAATCGCCCTGGACCCTGCTGCAACTGAAATGTTCGACACCAAGACAAAGAGCTACAAATTCTTCAAATCCGCTCCGAAGAAGAAAGTCTCGTCAGATGAAATGGTCAAGCACTGGACCAAATGGGCCAACAAATATCCAATCATTTCAATCGAAGACGGTCTGGCCGAAGACGACTGGGACGGCTGGACAAAATTAAATAAAAAAATCGGTGACCGTATTCAGTTAGTCGGAGATGATTTATTCGTAACTAACACCAAACGCCTCGCGAAAGGTATAGAGCTGGACTGTGCCAATTCTATATTGATAAAGCTCAACCAGATAGGCACGCTCACCGAAACATTCGAGGCGGTTAATATGGCGAGAAGGGCCGGCTGGACAGCCGTCATAAGCCACAGAAGCGGCGAAACCGAAGACACCACCATCGCCGACTTGGCCGTTGCCACAGGCGTCGGCCAGATAAAGACCGGCTCGCTCTGTCGAACGGATAGAATCTGCAAATACAACCAGCTGCTCAGGATAAGTGAAGACCTCGGCCCGGCGGGGCAATACGCCGGCTTTATGTTTAAATAATTCCTGTTGCGGAAACAGTACGTCTGTCCTGCTGCGACAGCGGCCTTCGCCGCGACCAGTTAGAAGCGTATGTATACATATTTGTCATTCCCGCCCCGCATTGTGTGCGGGATAAACTCCAGCGGGAATCCAGCTTTTTGTTTTGAAAATTCGGATTTTAAAGCCAGAACAATTTTTTGCTGTTAAGTGGTGCCGTGGTATTGGTAAATACTCACCAATCACCAGGTTGTGAACCTTATGCAAGGGCGAAACGTTATCCGGACGATTTTGTTTGTCATCTTTTTCAGCATTGGTGCGGCTTCGCTGGGCATTTCTATACTTTGTGATGATTTGGTTCAGTACTATCGGAACCGGCAATTTTTAAGGGTGACCCGGCAATCTGTGAATCGGCTCAAATCTCTGAACACTGACTATGATGTATTGCTGGAGCAGTTGGAAAAAGATCCCAATCTTGTTAAACGCCTCGCCCCGGCTACCCTCGGCACCGAGCCTGAAGATGCAAATGCTGTTTACCCCAGAGCAACACCCGAGCAGTTGGCCGCCGCTCGCGAAGCGTTGATGGAGGACACGAAAGACCAATCCGCTGGGCCGATGCTGCCTGAGTGGCTCACCAGGTGCAGCGAACCTCGCCGGCGAATGACGCTTTTTGTAGCCGGCTCGGTCTTAATACTTATTTCGTTTGCCTGTTTTGCCCCGGCTAAACAGCACCCCGCAAAAAAAGAACAATAAGTTGCTGCTTCAGGGCCTGCCGTCGGGAAAGATTTGGGTTTGACGAAAGTCTTCCGTTTGTTTACACTTTAGAGTCCATTTCGTTTTTTCGTCGAACAGGTTGCCAATGCCGAAGAGCATCCTGCGGAGAAACAAAGTTATTAAAAGGAAGGAGTCGCATTATGCAGATCAGTAAAGAAATAACACGCCGATGTTTTCTGAAAAAGACGACCGGTACCGCTGTTGGGGCGATAGGTTTTCCGTATGTCGTTTCGTCTTCGGCGCTGGGCGGAGATGGAAATGTCGCTGCGAGTAATCGAATCACGGTCGGTTGTATCGGCGTTGGGCCTCAGGGCACCGGCGTGATGCGCAACTTTCTGGCTCAAAAAGACGCCCGGGTGGTGGCGGTTTGTGACGTTAAAAGCAACGTTCTCCGGGCGGCCCAGGAGCGGGTGAACAAGCACTATCAGGGTACCGGATGCGCAGCTTATAATGACTTTCGCAAACTGCTCGGGCGCGATGACATTGATGCGGTCCTTATTGCTACGCCGGACCATTGGCACGTACTGGTGGCGCTGGCGGCCGTAAAGGCGGGCAAGGATGTTTATCTGGAAAAGCCGATGGGACTCAGTCTGGCTCAGGACCAGGCCCTGCGTGCCGCGGTGCACCGCCATGGAAGGGTCTTTCAGTTTGGTACCCAGCAGCGCTCGAATCGCAGTTTCCGTTTTGCCTGCGAGCTGGCCTTGAACGGCCGACTCGGAAAGCTGCATACCATAAATGTATGGTCTCCCGGCAGCTCACAAGGCGGCTCGCCCGAACCTGTCCCTGTACCGGAATGGCTTGATTATAATATGTGGTTAGGCCCGGCCCCTTATACCCCTTACACCAAAGACCGCTGCTCTAATAAGCTGTGGTGGTTTATCTCCGACTATGCCCTTGGATTTATCGCCGGCTGGGGTGTGCATCCGCTGGACATCGCTCTTTGGGGCGGTGGCGAAAAAGTCGCCTGCCCGGTGGAAATCGAAGGCAAAGGCGTCTGGCCTACTAAGGGAGTCTGCGACACGGCTATGAACTGGAATGTTGTCTGCAACTACGATAGCGGCGTAACGATGAACTTTACAGGCGATCCTTTCCCGGAAAAGTGGAAAAAGCGCTACGGAAGAACGACCTCCCACGGCACGGCTTTCGAGGGCGCCGAAGGATGGGTGCATGTTGACCGCTCCGGCATTAACGCTTATCCGAAGAAGCTGCTGACCACGGAGTTTGGGCCGAACGAAATTAACCTGCACAAGAGCAGCAACCACGTAAGAAATCTGTTGGATTGCGTGAAAAGCCGAAACGATACTCTATGTCACATTGACGTGGCTGTGCAGGCGGACATAATTTGCCATATCAGCGATATTGCCATAAGGCTTGAGCAGAAACTCAGGTGGGACCCGAAAACCGAGCGCTTCGTCAACAATGAGCCGGCCAACCGTCGGCTCTCACGCCCGATGCGCAGCCCCTGGACCCTTTGAAATTGATTATTTACTATTGACGATTGATTGGTAATCGTTGTACAGCAACCGCTTTAAGAACTTGTTTTAAGGAGAAAAATCAAATGGAAAGAAAGTTAATCCCAATGTTGTTATGTGTGTGCATTCTTTTTGCAGGCTGTCAAACTGTGGAAAAGCAGTATTCTGAAACAACAGGCTGGATAAACCTTTTTGACGGCAAGACACTCAACGGCTGGAAGGCCAGCGAGAACAAAGACACTTTCAGCGTCCAAGATGGTATGATAGTTGTGGATGGCCCCCGCAGTCACCTTTTCTACGTCGGGCCTCTCGGGAACGCCGACTTTAAGAATTTCGAAATCAAGGCCGACGTTATGACTAAGCCCGGCTCCAACTCCGGCATATATTTCCACACCGAGTATCAGGAGACCGGCTGGCCGGATAAGGGCTATGAGGTCCAGGTCAACAACACTCACAGCGACTGGAGAAAAACCGGCGGGCTCTACGCGATCCAGGATGTCCGCGAAGGCGTTAGCGACAACGAGTGGTTCACCGAGCATATCATCGTGCAGGGCAGAAGAATTATCATCAAGGTCAACGGCAAGACCACCGTTGACTGGACCGAGCCGGAAGACTGGAAACCGCCGAAAGGAATGACAGGCCGCAAAATCTCCAACGGGACATTCGCCCTGCAGGGACACGACCCGAAGAGTGTCATTTATTACAAGAACGTAATGGTCAAGCCGCTGCCCGCAGAGCCGGAAAAACCAATCAAGGCGGTTGTAATCACCGGCGGACACGGCTTCGAGCACGACCCCTTCTTTTCACTGTTCAAGGGAAATATTGATATCGAGTACGTCGAGGCCGAGCAGAAAGACCACAGCGAGATATTCGAGGATATAAGTGGCTGGGATTACGATGTAATCGTGCTCTACAATATGACGCAGGAAATATCGCCGCAGCGGCAGGAGAACTTCATCAATTTACTCGAAAAACAAGGTGTGGGGCTGTTGGCAATGCACCATATGATGGGTGCGTTCCAGAACTGGCCTGAGTATCGCAAAATCACCGGCGGCAAATACTATTTGAAAGCCACGGAAGAAAACCGCGCCAGCACATATAAACACGATATCGATTTGAACGTGCACATCGCGAATACCTCACATCCGATTACGAGGGGTATGAGCGATTTCCAGATACACGATGAGGGATATAAGTACTGCGACTTTGAAAAGAACAATAAAGTGCTTTTGACCACGGAGCATCCGGACTGCGACAAAACAATCTGCTGGGTCAGGCGGTACGGCAGGGCTAAGGTCTGCGGCCTCATGCTCGGCCACGATTCCGTCGCTTACGCCAACCCGAACTTTCGTCAAATTATAGCACGCTCAATCAGATGGTGCGCTGGCAGACTGAATTAGAATTGAGTTGAGTAGCAGCGTTCGCAGTTTTACAAATAAGGGCAGGAGACAAAAAAAATAAAAAATATTTCCAATTTTTTCTTGCAATCTCTACAATTGTAGAGTATTCTCGTCAACGTTAAAGATAAGGAGA
>JAIVYN010000236.1:0-5827 GCA_048635425.1 Candidatus Aegiribacteria sp. | reverse complement strand
CTGTGAGAGTAACTCCGGCTGCTGTGACAGATGATCGAGTGTTACCTGATCTAATACATGTTCAACCGATAAAGCTCAAAGAGGTGGGTGCTGATAAAATCTATGGTAGTGTGGATATCTATGCTCACCTTTTTGATAGGAAGATATTACCCAGTATTCCTCGTCGTTCCACTGGTGGCTGGAGATATACTGGAGGATTCCCCACCGAGAATTTTGTATATGACAAAGCCAGAGATGTTTATATATGCCCAGGCAATCGGATTCTCAAACGCAAAGGACGAAGTTACCGCCGGCATTGGTCTGTATACAAAGCTGAGAAAAAGAAGTGTAAAGCATGTAAGTTAACTTTGGGAGTGTGACCCATCATGT
Organism: Candidatus Aegiribacteria sp.; assembly: GCA_048635425.1. GTDB lineage: Bacteria > Planctomycetota > Phycisphaerae > Sedimentisphaerales > Anaerobacaceae > NIOZ-UU13. Next base: position 5,458 of record JAIVYN010000236.1, on the reverse strand, counting down.
CGAGCAAAGTCGGATAAACATTCGATTCTATACATTTGGCCCAAGCAAGAGCTTTTAAAATATATTTACTTTCTGCCTCAACAATATAATGTTCGGTTTTGTATGTAGGAGGATTTGAGCTTAGCTTCTGACAGCCGTCTAAAATTGAGATGTCTGGTTCAACGCCCTTTTTCATTTTTCTCTTATAACAAAACCATTAACCTTTTCTCACCATCACCACACCCAAGCCGAGCAGTGAGCACTTCATTCAGTTTTTCTTGTGGTCTTTGAAAGTTAGGAGAAGTCCCAGGGTAGCAATAGCAACAATGCTCCATTGGATAAGTAACTTAGAAAATCCTATTTCTGGTTCTTCTAACATCCACAACCGCTCATAACCAAAAGAGTGGAAACGACGAGCCCAGAGACTCATATCCACTGCCCAAACGGCGTCTGGTTGATAACAACCAAATTTTAAGGGTGGAAAAATCCCCATAAGAACAATAACAATTATTCCAAGCCAAAGACAAATTTTTTGTTTTCGGTTCATGGTAACTGTCTTTTTCTAAAATCACCGCACCCAAGCCGAGCAGTAAATCTACAACATTTTGCGTCTGTGGAGGAGCCAGCCGGTAAATGTTAAGCCGATGCTGCCGAGAATAACAGCTTAAAAACGTATTCTTGGCCGATAATCAAATAGCCCCAAGGGGATTCGAACCCCTGTTGCCGGGTTGAAAACCCGGTGTCCTAGACCTACCTAGACGATGGGGCCAACTGGATTTAATCCATAGTGATTGCTTCCTCAGGACAGACATCAACACAAACCCCGCAATCAACGCACTCTTCGACGTCAACCGTTGCCTTCTCGGCAACCATGCTTATAGCCTCGCTGGGGCACTCTTCTACACAAGTTTCACAACCAGTGCATTTTTCCTTATCTACTTTAGCCGGCATTTACGCAACCCTTTCAAAAAACCTTAAAACTTACTACTGCTCTGTAACAACTGAAGTTTTGCAAAAGTCCTGTTACCAAATAGAATACGGAATGTTACAAAATTATGACGATTTTACAACCTATTTTTGAGTAAATTTTACAGGGCAGCAAGATGGTGAGTGGTGAGTAGTGAATATTCACTCACCAATTAAACAATTAACTAATCAGCTACCTGCCCAAGGCAATTGCCATATCGCGAACAAGCTCGCTTGAGTCATTTTTTGCCGTCCAGTCCAGGACCTTATCGAAGTTGCGGTCAGCGTTTTTGCTCAGCAGGTAAACAGCCATCATACGAACCGGCCAATTAGTGTTGTTCAGATTCTTTGCCACCGCACTTATTAGCTCGTAATCCAGCGGCAAAGAAAGCATCTCAGCCATAGTGTGCACCTTAACGACCCACTGGCCGTTGGCAGGATTATGCAACAGTCCGGATTCATGTAACAGTGCAGACCTCAACAAAGGCTCCATCCAATCGGCAGACTTAAATCTGTAAAGTGGCTTACGTTTTAACATCTCATTTTGTTCTCTCAAAAGGCCGGTGAAAAGCTGGGCAGTTTTAATTTTTTGGCCGACGGAGCCTTTTGAGATTAAATTAAACCGGCTTCTTATATATTGACCCGTAAGTGCGATGCCGGGACGTTTTATACGCACCCTGGTCGGCTCAAGATAAGTGAGTCTGTTAGTAATCTTGCCCTCTTTTTGGAGACTAGTGGTTACAGGGTCGAGATAGAGTGTAAATTCTATATCCAGAGATGCCTGTGGATAGGTGAGAAGCGTCTTTTTAAGCTCGCCGGTAATAAGCCGCAGAGGGATGAGGATACTTCGGCCAGGCTCGATAAGCAAGGCCGTCCGGATTTTTGCAGAGACCAGGTTCGGTATCGTTTTATTAAGGTCTCCACTAACATCGGCGTCAATTCGAATATTGCCCTTAAATAAGGCGTCATCGCTAATTACAAAAGGCTCGGCAGAGTTATTTATTATTGTGACATTGCCGCCGAATTCACTGCCGTATGGAAACTCGTTTCCCCGAATATTAAGCTGGACCGAGAATATCTTCTCCGGGGGAGTAAATACGGGAACAAGTGTTCGCCCAAAGACATTCTCCAACATAGTTAAAACAGCATTAGGGTCAATGGGCGGGGTATATTTTTCGCCCTGTTGGGCCAGAATTTCTTTGGCACGTTCGGCTGCAAACGACCCCGGGTCTTTAATAATTGCGGTCTTTAGAGTTTCGATTGCCGAATCCTTTTGTCCTTCAGCCAGTTGAATCTGAGCCAGCGTTAAATCTGCGATTTGACTTTGCTGGGAATTGTTGATAAGTGGCTTGGCCCATTCCATTTGATTATTCATCACGAGCGCATAAGCCAAAATAGCGGCTGCCGCCGGCGAATTGTGTTCAGTTTCATAGGCTCTGTTAGCCCAGTCTAATGCCTTGTTCGGAAACGGTAGAACAAAACAATAAAACCAGGCAAGCTGTTTTTCATCGATGCTCGAGAGGGCTTTTTTTTCAGCGGCCTGGAATATCTGGGTTGCCAGCTCACCATTGCCGATTTTCGTCGCTGCTTTGCCGGCTATAGCCTCTAAACGCAAATCAAATCGGTCTTCTCGCTGGATACGCTGGGCAATTTGGAGGCATTTGGACTGATTTCGTTGCGTGTTGTAGCTGCTAATCGCCCAGGGCAGATAAATGCGGGCAGGAAGAGCTTCAGAGGGGTAAAGATAAGTAAACAAATCGGCACAGTATTCATAAACGCCAGCGGCTGTCTCATAAAGTTGTAACTGTTCAGCCTGTTGTGCAAAGGTAAGAGCAGCTTCGATATCCGATGGGTTCTCACGCAATGCTAATCTTAACCGTTCAAGATATATTGCCGGCCCAATCCGTTCGGGCTTAAGCTCCGCCAGCTTTGCAAAGGCCAGCTTATTGTATCTATTCCTTTTGTAGGCCTGCATAAGGTAAAATTCAGCAGCTTCCAAATCCGCCTTTTCGGCCTTCAACAGGCCCAGCAAGGTGGACAGCTCGGAACCGAGAATAACGTTCTTACCGCCCAGAGTCTCCAATATCTGCTCGAGGAGCTTCTCCCGCTGCTCACGGGTGTTCAGCTGACCAAGTAAATACACGACCGCTTTTTTTGCAATCTCAACGTCAGCGGATTCATCTACATAATCCATAAGTAAATTATACACCAGAGCGGAATGGTCCTTCTCGGGCTCCCGACAGGCAAGCTTAATCAGTAAGGGACGAGCATCCCTGGCGTTTTTATCGAGCTTCATCGCGGCAGTTAAGAATACAATCGCTTGGTCGAGCTGTGGTCCGTTAACATCTTCAGAGTGAGCCGGCTCGGCTGCCGGGCTGCGGCGGGCTTCGCCCAGACGAGAGCTTGCCGAAGTCAGCTCGTAAGCTATTTCATAAAACTTTTGGCTGACAGACGATGAAAACAACTTTCGATTCTCGATGCTGGATGCTCGACCCAGCAGCGCTGGGTTCCGATCAAAACCCGCCGTTGGCGGGTCGGTCCTCGACGAGCCGCGAGTATCAAGAATCGAGTATCGAGAATCGGGTTGAGCCTGGGCCGAGGTAGAACAGCAAAGGAAAAGAAGCGCCCAAAAAACGACTTGACAGAACTCGCCGAAGTCTAAAAAAGACGCTATCTTACGCATTTGTTTCTCCATTAAATCCCGCACTTATTAGGCACAACTTTTAACTCAATAGGTGCGGGAAAAAAACGTTCTTTGCGTTATTATACTTCATACTTCGGACAATTGTTATTTTTGCTTTAGATATAACGATAAACAGCTATTTTGGGTAGTTCACCTGCCGCCGGTGAATAGAGAAAGCATCTCGATATGCAGGAATTTGGCGGCCAGTACATACGCCGCTGCCGCAGATGGCACAACCACAGCGAGTCTGAGGATATCAGAGGACCTCCCATCGGGCAAATTCTTCATCAGGGCCATAATTGCTGCCCCGGCCAGAAACATAATGGCTGTTGCAGCAAGTGTTTTGGCCAGGGTAACAGGCAGTCCACCCAAGATTGAATGGCCCAATTTTCTCCGGAGCACCGTAACAAGGATTATGACCTGCAGGTATGAGCACGCCGCTGTCGCAGCCGCCAGTCCTGCGGTGCCAAGGTACCAGATAAGAGTCAGATTCAGAATAATATTAGCGACAACTGCATACAAAGCACTTCGTGCAGGTGTCTTTGAATCCTGCATAGAGTAAAACGCCCGCGTTGTTATCTGCTGGCAAAAATAGCCACACAGCCCCAAAGCATAAAACGATAATGTCCATGCTACTATTGGCGTGTCCGTGCTTTTGAAATTGCCATGTTCAAATATAGCTGAGATTAAGGGCCTGGCTACCAGAAAGATTCCTGCAGTTGCCGGAATTGCAACGAATACAGCGGCCTTGATTCCGCGTGCGATTGTTTTGGTTAGTGCATCGAAATCCTTTCTGGCGGCATCTGAGCTCATAACGGGGAAAATCGCTGTCGCTAAGGATATCCCCAATACTCCTAAAGGAAATTGGTAAAGCCGCTGGGCGTAGTACAAATAAGACGGTGCGCCATAACCCAACGGGTCGCCTTGCTCATTCATAAAGCAAAGCGCAATAATATCATCTCCGAGTGTGTTTAACTGCGTAACAGTAAGACCAAGTATCATAGGGCCCATCAGAATAATGATTTTCTTAAATGCCTTGGAGTGAATGTCCCACGCAGGCCTGATCGAAACTCCGCTGGCACGCAGAGAAGGAATCTGAATCGCTATCTGCCCCAGCCCTGCAAGCAGGACCGCAACCGCTACGAAAAAGACCTGCTGTTCCGGCTCCATTTTCAACCCCCAGCCGGTAAATAAAATGCTTCCAATTACAAATATATTCAGCACGATGGGCGCTGCGGCAGGCGTGGCAAAATGTCTGTGCACATTCAGAATACCAGCCAGAATTGCCACAATACAAACAAATATCATATATGGCAGCATGATGGAGCACAATAGCAGTCCGAGCCGAGGGCCGGCTCTGGTCTCAAAAAAACTGTAGTAGCTCCAGACCAGCCCTTGGCTGATAAGGACGATTGCCGCAAGAATTACGAATAAAACGGTTACTGCCGTGTTAGCCAAGCGTTTTGCCTGCTCCGGGTTGTTATGAAGCTCTTCGCTATATACGGGGATAAGAGATGCAGAAGCCGCCCCTTCGCCAAAGAGCCTTCGGGCAAGATTTGGAATCTTAAAGCCCATTGTCCAGGCCGTCATCAACCAGCCGGCTCCGAAAAAATGGGCGAACGCTATGTCCCGTACCATGCCGAATACTCTGCTGATTGCAGTTAGAGAAGCAATTTGTCTGAAGCCTTTTATCATTTCGTATCTTGCATCTCAGTAATCCAGAGTGCCTAAAGTGAACTAAAGTGCCTAAAGTGAGCTAAAGTGACAGCTTTGCTGTCACTTTAGCTCACTTATTCCGCTCACCACTCACTACTCACCACTCACTAATTA
>JAIVYN010000235.1:0-5787 GCA_048635425.1 Candidatus Aegiribacteria sp. | reverse complement strand
GCTGCGGCTTCGGCTGGCGGTGTCAGCAAAACTCGGACTACCAACCAGTAGGCCTGCGTTTTGCTTCCTTGCCAGCCTTGTCCTCGCTCAGCCAAAAACGAAACCTAATTTCTTTACCAGTCCTAAGATTTAAAAAAAACATCTGAACTAATGGAAAACGTCTAACACGTTTTGAAGGCTCTATTGCCATCGGTCAGTTAATACGTTATTATTTGCGTCGATGTTATATGATGAGACAATGAACAACGACGAGAATTGCTATGAAAATTGTGATTAAGATAACTTTGGTACTTGTTATTATTGTCGGAGCGTGCGTGATTCTTACGGCGCTGATAATTAGCCGACCGCAACCTGGTGACGAGGAAGCAGTTTCGGAGCTTATACAGGCGGAAGTAACGGTTGACAGCCAGGACAGTTGGCCTATGTTTCGAGGTGGACAGCGGCTCTTAGGCAGGGCCTCGGGGACTTTACCTGATTCGCTGAAATTTGTTTGGAAATTCAAAACTAATGGCCAAGTAAAATCATCGCCGGTAATCGACGACCATCGTGTTTTCATAGGCTCTTCTGACGCAAATGTTTATGCAATTGATTTGGAAGACGGACACCAGGTATGGGCATACCAGACCGGAGATGCCGTTGAGGCGACACCCTGTGTGGTTGAAGGTTCGGTTTTTGTAGGGTCAGCGGATGGCTTTCTGTATGCGCTTGGTGCGAAAAGCGGCTCACTTAAATGGAAATACGAGACCGATGGACAGATTCTTGGGGCTGCTAATTGGGTACGCTCACCGGACGGCCAGAGGATATGGATACTCGTGGGCAGCTACGATAATATATTGCATTGCGTGGATTCGGCGAGTGGCAAAGTCGTGTGGACTTATGAAACGGACAACTATATAAATGGCTCGCCTGCGGTAGATGGCCAAAAGACCGCTTTCGGCGGCTGCGATGCGATGATACACGTTGTGTCTCTGACTGACGGCAGCAAAATAACGCAGATAGATTCAGAATCATACATTGCGGCTTCCGGAGCATTTTGCGAAGAGCAGGTGTATATCGGCAATTACGATAATGTGCTTATCAAAGCCGACATTGCCGCCGGCAAAATCGTATGGAAATACACGGATGCGGACTCTCCGTTTTTTTCTTCGCCAGCGGTCGGCCGGAACGTAGTTGTTTTCGGAGGACGGGATGAACGTGTGCATTGTGTTAATCGTGACGATGGGAAAGTAGTCTGGACATTCCAGACATTAGGCGAAGTTGACAGCTCACCGGTTATTTGCGGTGACAAAGTGATTGTCGGCTCTGAAGACGGCCGACTTTATCTATTAAGACTCTCTGACGGAAAACAAGTTTGGTCGTATGAAATAGGCCAACCTGTTACTTCTTCGCCGGCTGTGGCCAACCGGATGGTTGTCGTCGGCAGCGATGATGGTTATGTGTACGCATTTGACGCCGGGCGATAGATCCGGAGCAAACTTTTATGAGAATCGTTCAAATTACACCAAGCGCTGGGGACAGCTTTTATTGTGAGAACTGTTTGCGTGACGCCACTTTGGTTAAGGCGATGCGGAAATTGGGACATGATGTTCTGATGATTCCCCTGTACTTGCCATTGCCAATTGATGAAAGTGATTCGGTTGATATAACGCCTATTTTTTTCGGCGGCATCAATGTGTACCTTCAGCAGAAATCAGCGTTTTTCCGAAGAACCCCTCGCTGGTTTGACCGACTGTTAGATTCGCCAAGGCTTTTGAGATGGATTGGCCGCAAGGCAGGGATGACAAGTGCAAGGAATTTGGGCCAGATGACAATATCGATGTTGCGGGGCGAAAAGGGCCGACAAATAAAGGAGCTGGATAGACTTGTCGAATGGCTGGATGCGCAAGATAACAAGCCTGACGTCGTGTGTTTGTCCAATGTTCTGCTGGCCGGATTCGCCAGAGGTATTAAGAAAAGACTTGGTGTGCCGGTGGTGTGCCTGCTTCAGGACGAGGATGGATTTCTGGATGGACTGGCGTCACCATATTCGGAACAGGCCTGGCAGATACTTGCCGAACGAGCAAATGATGTAGATGCATTTATCGCGGTGAGTATATATTATGCGGATGTTATGCGGCAAAGACTGAGACTTGCCTCAGAACAAGTATATGTTGTATATACGGGTATTTCATTGGATGGATATGAGCTAAGGCAAACCGAATCTGAAATACCCACCATTGGTTATCTTTCAAGGATGTGTCCTGACAAGGGCCTGGATACATTGGTTGACGCCTTTATACACTTGAAGAAAAATGAGAAATTAAAAAATGCGAGACTGCGGATAACCGGCGGTAAGAGGACTGATGATGAAAGATTCTTAAATCAGATTCGGAAAAAGTTAAGCTCTTGTGGTCTGATTGATGATGTGGAATTTCTGCCGGATTTCGACTACGATACCAAGCTTGCTTTTTTGCGAACTATTTCAGTGCTATCGGTGCCGGAAAAGCAGCCCGTGGCTTATGGGTTGTATGTGCTTGAAGCTCTTGCAGCCGGTGTGCCGGTGGTACAGCCGGCAAGTGGTGTGTTTCCGGAGTTGTTGGAAATGACCGGCGGAGGTGTTCTGTGTGAGCCTAATAATGCGGCGGCTTTGGCCTCTGCGATGGAACCGTTATTGCTTGAGCCGGATTATGCACGACAATTGGGAAAACAGGGCAGAGAAGCGGTCTTTGAAAAATTTAATATTGAGCAAACTGCTGAAGAAATGGTACGTATATATGGGAAAATCACGCAACAGTATGCGTCAGGATAGATATGCTTGAGCTTATTAATGTAACAAAAAGTTATCAATCGCCGGGAAACACGGATGGAGTCTGTGTTTTAAAGGATATAACGCTAAAAGTAACAAAAGGCCAGTCCCTCGTGATAGTTGGGCCTTCGGGCAGTGGCAAGAGCACACTGCTCAATATTATTGGCACTTTGGACCGTCCGACTGCGGGAAGGGTATTATTTGACGGCAAAGACCTTGCCGAGCTGAATGAGTCTGAACTTGCGAGGATTCGCAACCGTCAAATCGGTTTTGTTTTTCAATTGCATCATCTTCTGCCGCAGTGCACGGTGCTTGAAAATGTTTTGGTGCCAACACTCGCCGGACTTCGGCGAGCTCAGTCGAGCCGTAAAAACCACCTGCCTAAAAAAGAGATTCAGCAAAGGGCGATTAATCTGCTTCAGCGTGTAGGGCTCAAAGACCATTTGCTGTATCGGCCGGGCCAGCTTTCAGGCGGTCAGCGCCAGCGTGTAGCGGTTGTCAGGGCTTTGATTAATAATCCCAAGCTGTTGTTGGCTGATGAGCCGACCGGTTCGCTGGATAAAGACGCCTCGGAGAATATAGCTGAGCTGCTGGTTGAGCTGAACCGCAGCGAACAAGTTACATTGATTGCCGTAACGCATTCGCTCAAGCTCGCAGAGCAAATGGGTCACGTGATGGAATTAAGCGACGGCCTGTTGAGAGATAGGAGCCGGGGATGAGTTTGTGGAAGCTTGCTAAAAGAAGTCTCGGCTTTTACTGGCGAACCAACTTGGGCGTTCTGCTGGCCGTTATGGTAAGCACCGTTGTTTTGACTGGTGCGCTGGTTATAGGTGACTCAGTACGTTACAGTCTTAAAATGATGGTTAAAGCCCGGTTAGGTGAAACCAAGCTGGCTCTTGTCCCCCAGAACAGGTTCTTTAGAGCTGAACTTGCAGATGACCTCGCAAAAGAGCTTGATACAATCGTAGCGCCCCTCTTACAGTTACGAGGACTAATTGCCAACGGCGATGGCGCAAAGCGAGCAAACAGAATTGAGGTGCTCGGGGTTGACGGGCGTTTTTTTGAAATCGGAATGGCACAAAATCCCTTGGGAGATAGTCCGAACCAGGCGATTGTCTTAAACAAACCATTAGCGGCAAAGCTTGGTGTAGGATTGGGAGATGAAGTTGTGCTGCGAATTGAAAAGCCGAGTCTTATGCCGCGTGAGGTACCGCTGACGCCGGATTCGGGTCTGTCCATCGCATTTCGTTTGGTAGTAAAAGCAGTTGCTAGCCAATCAGACTTTGGCCGCTTCAGTTTACAGGCCAATCAGATTGCACCGTTGAATGTCTTTGTGCCGTTGCAATGGCTGCAAGAAAAGCTCGACCGCAGCGCTCAGGCCAATACGCTGCTAATCGCTGCGGATGCGGAAGATAGCTTAACGATTGAAAAAGCAAATAAGGCTCTGGAGAAATGTTGGCAGCTTGCTGATGCAGATATTGAACTTCGCTGGTTAAAGCACAAGGATATGTTTGAGATACGCAGCAGACGTGTATTCATTGATGAATCTATTACCGCCGCCACTATCAATACAAGTGATGAATCTTTCGGTGTTTTGACCTATTTCGTGAACGAATTAAGTTCAGGTGACAGAACAAACCCATATTCAATGGTAGCTGCTGTGAGCCAATCGGCAGACGCTGGTGGTCTTATATCGGATGATATGCAGGACAATGAAATTCTAATCAACCAGTGGCTTGCAGAGGACCTCAATGCTAAAGAGGGGGATGAAATTGAACTTACTTATTTTGTTCTCGGGTCGATGAGGGCGCTCCGGGAGGAAAAAACCAGCTTTCGAATTAAGGCAATACTGTCAATGGACAATCCGGCGATGGATCCTAATTTAATGCCGGATTTTCCGGGTCTGGCCGATGCAGAAAACTGTAGAGATTGGGACCCCGGAATCGCGATTGACCTCGATAAGATACGCCAGCGCGATGAGGATTATTGGCAGGAGTATCGGGGCACGCCAAAGGCCTTTGTTACACTCAGAGCCGGCCAAAAAATGTGGGCCAACAGATATGGAAATTTAACTGCGGCGCGCTATCCGTTAAGCAGTGGTTCATCAGAGGATATAGCCGGCAGATTATTAAAAAAAGTTGACCCTGCTTCAGTAGGACTGTTTTTTCAATCGGTGCGTGCACGCGGTATAAAAGCAGGGAACCAAGGCACTGATTTCGGTCAGCTTTTCCTCGGTCTTAGTATGTTTCTTATCATAGCAGCTTTGATTTTAATGGGGCTTCTTTTTGTATTTGGTATTGAAAAACGCAGCCAACAGGTTGGAATGTTACTGGCGGTGGGTTTTTCACCGAAGCTGGTAAGGCGGCTGCTATTTATTGAAGGCGGCATATTGGCGGTACTGGGAGTAGCTTTGGGTACTGCAGCGGGACTGTTCTATACTAAAGCTATGATTTACGGACTTGCAACTGTATGGAAGGCAGCGGTAAGCGGTTCAACAATATATTTTTTTGCGAAACCTTCTACCTTGTTTGAGGGGGCATTGGGAGCAATAGCTGTTTCTCTGATTGCAATATGGTTGACTTTGCGCAAACAGGTTTCTCGGCCGGCTCGTGAGCTTCTTGCCGGTGAATTGGAGTGGCAATTCTCCAAGGCAGGGCCGGTCTCGAAGGGCAGAATCGGATTATGTATAGCAGCGGCAGCAATAGTGGGTGCGGTGTTGCTCCTTAGTATCATGGGCAACGCTGACAGTGCCGCTGTCGCAGGGGTATTTTTCGGAGCGGGTGCCCTGCTTTTGATTGCCGGACTTGGATTAACTCAGTCCTTATTAAGAATTGCAGCCGGCAGTTGGAACAAAGTGTTAACATCCCTGGCTGGTTTAGGTTTACGTAATTCAACCAGACGAAGCGGACGCAGCTTAGCGGTTGTGGGCTTGCTTGCATGTGGAATTTTTCTGGTTATTGCGGTTGGGGCAAACAGACATAATCCATTAGCCCAAGCCCAGA
>JAIVYN010000234.1:0-5860 GCA_048635425.1 Candidatus Aegiribacteria sp. | reverse complement strand
GACAGAGCGGGCAAAGGTAATAGTTGAAGAGAAGAATCCGGAGCTTTCACCGGACAAAAAAGAGCAAATCGCCAAAGCCGTCGGGATCGGCGCCGTCAAATACGCCGATTACTCCAATAACCGCACCAGCGACTATGTCTTTAGCTTCGATAAAATGTTAGCGATGGATGGCAACACCGCTCCTTATATGCAGTACGCATACGCCCGCATAAAATCTATCGAGAGAAAGGCACAGACCAAGGATGTGGATATTGAAGATGAGCTTGCCGACCTGAAGAATCTGAATTTGACCGAGCCGGCTGAGCTGGACCTGGCAAAATACCTGATTCGTTATGGCGAGGCGATACAGGCCGCCATTGCAGATTACAGGCCGAACTACCTGACCGCCTATCTTTATGAGCTTGCGCAGAAATTCAGCGCATTTTATACCAATTGTCCGGTTTTGAAAGCCGAGCCGGGCAAAAGGCCCACCAGACTTTTGCTTTGTGATTTAACCGCAAAGACTATCAAACACGGCCTAAGTGAGCTTTTGGGTATCGAAGTTGTCGAACAAATGTGATTTGTAAACAACAAGCGACGTAGTTCATATTTAGCCCCACGTTTTACGTGGGGTTTTAGTCTAAAGGGCAAATAATGAAAATTATCAATGAAACCTTCAGTATAAGTACCAAACAACGTAACCAGATGATTGACATCACAAGCCAGGTTCGCTCGTTTGTCAGCCAATCAGGTATTACCAACGGCGATGTAATAGTCTATTGCCCTCACACAACGGCGGCAATTACCATAAACGAAAACGCCGACCCTTCTGTGCCGCACGATATACTTTTGACTCTGGAAGAACTGCTTCCTCATCATCGCCCGGGCTATCGGCATTCTGAGGGCAATTCCGATGCACACTGCAAAAGCTCTCTGCTCGGCTGTAGCGAACAAATCCTGATAAAGGACAAATCTCTGGACCTCGGCACCTGGCAGGGTATTTTTTTCTGTGAATTTGACGGCCCGCGCAGCAGAAAGGTAATGCTCCAAATACGCGGGGAATAAAGAATTTAAGTACTATCTCCAGCTTAATTACTGTGTACTTGTCGGTTTCAAAGTATGTGCATAAAAAGGGCGAGGTGGTGGTTCCGGCTGGGGGGGAGACCGGTGGACCACACTGCCTCGCCGAAGTCTATAAGCTGTTAAAAACAGCGTTATATTTTAAACAGCAAACGAAAAAACTGACGCTTCCGGAAAATCCGGTTAAACGAAAAATACAAGAACTAAAAAAACCATCAAGGGGTTATTTCCACCCCACATTACCTTAACAAGATTAGTATACACCTTATGGTGATAAAATGCAAGTTAAAAATCGTTTTTTTTTGATTTTTTTGGGAACATTATTCTATCTCAGCAGAAATCATAAAGCCAAATGGCTTGAATATTTACGCTTATTGGAGCTGATTAAGACCGATAAGTCTTGGAATTTGTTGTTTAACGAATATTTGCTTGGCAGATGAAAAAAACCGTCAAAATTTTCACAGTGATAGCTTTTATGCTGGCAAAAACTTTCACGGACTGATATTTTGAATACGTCCCGAGTGCTTTGTTACAGCTAAAATGATGAATGTCATTCCCGCGAAAGCGGGAATCCAGATTTATCGTAAGGTCTGGATTCCGCATCAAGTGCGGAATGACAATACCTCATAATATAAGTAACAGACTACTTGTTTGTGGTGAATTGATTTTTTTTAGTTTTTGACTCTTCAGCTATGGCAAAAATTTCGGAGAGAATAGAGCGTGTAAAAGACACCATTAGCTCTGCCTGTGCCCGCGTTGGCAGAGACCCCGGTGAGGTAAAACTTGTCGTTGTAACAAAATCCGCTACCATCGAAGCAGTAAAAGAAGTTATTCGTCTGGGTTTCACCAACCTGGGAGAGAATCGCGTTCAGCAGCTTATCAAAGTTTCCACTCAGGTGGCTGAATTTTTGCAGGGACCTGATGGTGATTTGGGCCTGCCGGAAAAGGTCGGTTGGCATATGATTGGTCATCTGCAGCGCAATAAGGTCCGCCACGTCTTACCTATAGCTTTTCTGATACATTCGCTGGATACACTTCGGCTGGCCGAAGAAATAAACACCTCAGCGGCAAAACTAAACTTATGCCCAAAAGTTCTTCTGCAAGTCAACGCTTCAAACGAACCGCTAAAATACGGTGTGCCGGTAGGCGCGGCAACCCATCTGGCTGAGCAGATAGAGACCCTGCCGAACTTAAAACTCGTCGGCCTGATGACAATGGCACCATTGACCCATAATAAGGACGTTGTTCGAGCTTGTTTTGTTAGGGCAAGAGAATTATTTATCGAGATGCGCGGCGAAAAAATTGTCGACCGGCAGTTTACAGAGCTGAGTATGGGTATGAGTTCAGACTACGAAGTTGCCGTCGAAGAGGGGGCAACCATCCTTCGCATCGGCTCGGCAATCTTCGCCGGTTAATAGAAGATTTGAGCCGGACAAGCATCGAGGATGCTTGAACTATAGTTTAGTAATTTTCGTACTTTCATTCTCGCACTCCGAACAAATTTTAATGTCCCATTAGGGGAATGGGAGAAAATCCCTTGCCTTCAGGCGGTAGTAGTTTACTTTGTTCCCCCGTATCTTTGCAGCCCGTATGAATTATGTCGGTTTTGCAACAGCGGAAAAAGGCAAAAAAAATCCAAAGTACCGCCCTTAACAAGCCGAAATTAGCTTATGGATAGCAAGCAGTTGTTAGTGAACGGTATTTAACGGCCAATCGTTCAGTTGAATGCCGGCAACTGAACAAGTGGTTCTTTGTTCAAGGTCTCATAATACAATAAGAAGAACGGATGAAATGGAAAAAGTAAAATTACTAACTGCTATTGAGCTGGAAAAAAGCTATACGGATGTTCTGTATCTGACAAATAAAAGCCACATCCCGTCTGAAATAAAGCGACTTTTGAAGAAGAGGAAGCTTTCTTACCATACTCTTGTGATAGACAAGTTTTCCAGAGTACGCGACAAGCTCGATTTGATTGGGACCGTCATTATAGATATGAAAGAATCGGACGTTTCGCAGCAGCAGCAATTGGCCCGAATAATCGAATCCCTTGAGATGGAAAATATTGGCATGATTTTACTCACAGACCGCCCGGAGATGCCCGTTAAAAGTTTTTCCATATCCCCGTCAAGAACGAGTTTCTCTATGATTAACACCTTGGAGTCAGTTTCCATAGATGAGCTGTGGCTTAAAGTAAGTGCTAATCTTGCATTTCGTAAAAAAAGTTATGGAATTACGACAAAACCTTTAGTTCCACGAAAGCATGTGCTGAGAATTCACAAGAATAGACTGGCCGAGCAGCTTTCTACAACAAAAACCCTCGCAGATAATCTGGCAGAGCAGCTTCGTTTAGCCGGTCTTGTGCAGCAGGATTTTCTCCCCACTCAGCTGCCAAATACTGATGAGGTGCAGTGGGCCACAGTTTTTTTGCCGGCAGAGTGGGTCTCGGGTGACATTTACGATATCGTACGTATCGACGAGCAGCACATCGGCTTTTATGTAGCTGATGTCGTGGGGCATGGCATGCCGGCAGCACTGCTGACAATCTTTCTTAAGCAGGCCTTGCTTATGCGAGAGACATACGAGAGTAATTACCGCATATTCCCACCGACGGAGGTTATAAAAAATCTGAATATACGAATGGCGGCACAAAAACTCTCCGGTTATCAGTTTGCCACCTGTTGTTATTGTCTTTTAAATATAAAAACACTACAGCTCACATACGCCCGGGCCGGACATCCCTATCCAATCTTTATCAGACCCGGACAGCAACCCGAACAGCTCGAAGTACGAGGCTCGCTGCTGGGAGTTTTTGAACAGGCCGAATACACCCAGCAGACCGTGCAGCTTCAGCCCGGCGATAAGCTGCTGCTGTATTCCGATGGGGCCGATCCCTTCATAGGCAAGTTCGATGACAAAACCGGATTTGGTTTTAGCGAAGAATTTTGCGAAGTCAAAGATTTGTCTGTTATTGAGATGATAGACAGACTTAACAACCTTGCCCATAATCAAAAAATCGAACCATCTGAAGTTGATGATATTACAGTGGTGGCCCTTGAAATACTTCCTTAGACCCGGGACACAAAACCAGAGACTCAGGTTTTTATTTTTCGCCCTCTTAAGTGACGACCTTGATGCCATATAGTTGGCAGAAAATTCGCAGCTCTCGGGCATAATCACCATAGAATATAATCTGATGCATACCTTTGACATCGCATACATCATCCACCTCGTTGATGGTCATCTCTACGTTCGTACGGCAGCCGCCCGTCCGCGGGATGTCCGGACAGCCTACCACTCGTCCGCTGTAGAGGTACATTTGCGGTGTTTTTCCTGAAAGGTATTGGGCCATTGTAACCTCTTGTCCGATGCGCCAGAGCACTCGGGGCACACAGCCCCAGCCCGCTTCAGCATGGCTCATTAAGATGTAAGGCTGGGAAGGGCCGGTTGTACCGCTCAGCTTAGAGGCACAGGTGCAGTGTGCACCGAAATAGTGGTTTTTCTCCGTCTCCATAGAGGCGTTTTGCTGAAATCCGGGTTTGTCGAAGAGCTGCTGCACTAACATCAACGTCAGCGTTGCGTTAAGGTCGGCCTGGCAGCCGGCGGCAATACCTTCGTCCCTCAAACTCATAAAGCCCATACAGGGCGGAGGATGCTTATGTGGTCTGCTAAGCCCTGGCAGGCAGTCCATCATCATAGCATCAGCTTGTTCTGTCTCGATAATTCGTTTAAGGACGAAATATGTTTTTGCGGCCTCGAGTATGTCAGCTTTGGTGGGCTGGACCACCTTTTCGGCATTTTTCAAATATGCCTTGGCGAGACTTTTCACGGCATCCGTGATCTTGGTACGCTTAAACTCTTCATAAAACTTCGTGTGCGGTACGGTCCGCACCTGCGTTCCAAGATGGGGCACCGTGGTTTCTTTTGTTTCTGACCCTCTTATGTTGACAATACGGCTTTCCCTCATCCAGCGCGCCGTTTGAATCATCTTCATCCCCTCTTCAACGGCGTCAAGGTTATCCAGCGAGTTTATCAGATACACCCCGGACTTTTCGTGGAGCTGATTGATGTGCCCAACGAGAAGGATACCCAATGTGGCAAGGACAACCGTGGGGATTCCTGCTTCTTCAATAATGCGAATAATGTGTCCCCAATGGCCTTTCTTGAAGGGTATAAGCAGCAACCCATCGGGCTTTGACTGTTTAACTTCGTTGATAAACCGGGTTACACTCACCGCATCATCGAGCGGCTGCTTGTCCATGGCGATGCGCATCCCCAGCTTTCGTTCCATTCTTTTAATCCTGTCCATATACTGCCTTTGACGCCCTTCGGCATCGAAGCTGGACCCCGGCCAGCTATAATAACCGACTTTCCTTAGAGACTCGGTTGGAGGATATACAAAGGCCCCACGCACTATAGCGGGTCCCTTTTGCCGGGCCTTGCTCTCTGTAGAAGCTCCAGAGCCAAGTAACTCCTTGGAGCTCAACGAAATACCCGCTGCTGTGCTGCCCACCGCTTGCAGGAAGTTCCGCCGCGATATATCCATCGTCTTTGCTGATTGTATCTGTTTCATACCAGCTCCTTTCCAGTTTGGTTAGTATAGGGCATTTTTTCTTAAGTTCCTCAACTAAACGGATTATGTCATTGCGAGCACCTGACCTGATTCTCAGGAAGTATGCAGAAGAAAATGGACCAACAATGTCATTGCGAAGGAGCCGCAGACGACTGTGGCAATCTCAAACCTCGCAATACGAAAACCGTTTATTTTCTTAGGAGCGAAGCGAAGCAATCTAAAACGTAACGG
>JAIVYN010000233.1:0-5861 GCA_048635425.1 Candidatus Aegiribacteria sp. | reverse complement strand
GGCATCGGCGGGGTCGATGGCCAGAACCGTCAGGCCGCGCAGATCCAGGCGCCCCTCCCGGGCGAGAGGATCGATGCCGGCAACCCGCCGGCTCTCCTCGTGTAGGGCTGGCGAAAAATCAGCGGACAGGGAGTACTCCCGCAGCAGTTCCGTCATGGCCTGTGACCGCTGTCTTCACGAGCTATGCAAAGGAATAAGACAATTGTTGGCCTAAGTAGTGTGATGGTGCTAATTGAAGCTGGGGAAAATGGGGGAAGCGTGGATGCAGGCAAAAGCACTCTAAGATTGAAAAGAACCCTGTACGTCCCACTCTATGAGAATATGCTTGAATCTGTCGCAGGCAATAAAAAATTATTAGAATTGGGGGCTATTCCGCTGTTAAAAAATAAAGAAACTGGCAAAGCCAATCTCAGTCATATGATTGACAATATAAAACACTTCAAATGTAGTGACAACGTATCCACTGAACAATTAACGTTCCTGTAGAGTAAGAGGTGCGAAATATCAAGCCCTACATGGCTAAATCGATAGTATTTAGTGTATAGCCGATTGAGGCCGACCATCGGCCTCATCTGGCGAGATACGCTTCACGCTTCACGAGATACGATAGCAATCCGCGTTTAATTCTTTTTCGTGTCTTTTGTGCCTTTTCGCGGCTATTTCAATACAGTGTCAATCTGTGTCCAATGGTTCCGGCTGGATTTCGTAGAAAAGCTGCTGCTTTTTGAAAAATGGCATTTGACAAACCAGCCGCAAAGTGGATACTATTCGTTTTTCAGAACTATTACATTCCCCGATGACGCTATGGGTAGTAAGTGTGAGCAAAGAATTTAAGCATAATGTTATCGCAATCGTTTATGATTTTGACGGGACGCTGACTCCCCAGCCAATGCAGGAATACACCATCTTGCCGGAAATCGGCATCAAGGACGGAAAGAAGTTTTGGAAACAGGTAAATCAGGAGTCTGCGCAAACGAATGGTGAAGGAATTGTAGCCTATATGCGTTTGATGCTTGAGAAATCCAAATCCAGACATTTCCCAGTCACTGCTGAGATGCTGAGAGAATTGGCGAAAAAGATCAATTATTTCCCGGGTGTTCAAACTTATTTTAAGCGAATAAATGACTATATTAAAAAGCAATTTGGCCGCGGCATAGAAGTCAGGCATTACGTAATTTCAGCGGGCTTAAAAGAGATAATCTCAGGAACGAGTATAGCCAGGTATTTTTATAAAGTATTTGCTTCAGAATATTATTACAACGAGTATGGAGCAGCAACTTTCCCAAATGTAGTAGTGAATGATACGCTAAAAACTCAGTTCATTTTCAGAATTAATAAAGGCAAAGAGAACCTGAATGAAAACATTAATCTTCATATGCCTATGCATCTTCGGCCCATACCTTTTCAAAACATCCTGTATATCGGCGATGGGCTGACAGATGTTCCATGTATGACGGTAATTAGAAAAAATGGCGGGTATGCTATTGCCGTTTATAAGCCTTACAGCTCTCGGGGTAAGCAGATATGCAAGCAGTTATTGAAAGCCGAAAGAGTGAATTTTATTGCTCAGGCGGATTATAAGAGTGGAACTGAGCTTGACCGTTTGATAAAGTTATTGTTAGGGGTTATTGTCGAAGGGATTCGATATGAGAGAGAATCCTTTAGGCAGTCAAGGAAGTATAGCTCATAAGGAGAATAATAGCAATGAGGTACCGAGCTCCAACGCAGCTTCATGCAAGTTTATATATGAGGGATAAACAAAGAAGTGCCGGTTCTAAGGATTATGGAGAAACAAAAGCCGGAAAGTCTATATCTAAAAAGAAAACTAACAAAGCGAAAAAGTATAATTCATATACCAAATAGTATATAACAAATTCGGACATTACAGTCCGGGCAGATTATGCTCTTTGCTTATCTGTTTTAACAGCTCAAGAAGCTCAATCAAACTTTGACTGATAATATCAGTGTCACTGCATACGTTCATAAAGTTCGTATCACCGTCCCATCGCGGGACGACGTGAATGTGCAGGTGCTCGGGCAGTCCCGCCCCGCTGC
This sequence comes from Candidatus Aegiribacteria sp., assembly GCA_048635425.1. GTDB lineage: Bacteria > Planctomycetota > Phycisphaerae > Sedimentisphaerales > Anaerobacaceae > NIOZ-UU13. Next base: position 3,806 of record JAIVYN010000233.1, on the reverse strand, counting down.
ATCGGCCGAAATTCATACCGACATTAAAGCCGTGAGGTTTTATCGCTAACGACAGGACTTTCTGTGATTCTCTGATTAGCTTGAACATTTCCAGCAGCTCGGCTTCGCTTGTCTTGGCAAGCTCGCCGATGTGCCGGGCCGGTGCTATCAATAAATGGCCGTTGTTGTAGGGAAAGTGATTGAGTATTACGATGCTTTTTTCTGTTCGCCACAGTACAAGATTTTTGTCGTCATCCTGCGGATTTTCCAGATTGTGGCAGATAAAGCAATCGCTCTTTTCGCCCAGTCCCTGCACGTATTTAATTCGCCACGGCGCCCATAGATTTTTACGTTCCAATCTGCAATTACCTCCATAGAAAAAAAAGTGCCTAAAGTGACGCACCGCGTCATTGCGAGCCCTTCGCTTCGCTCAAGGATAAACTCCTCGAAACAATCTCAAACCTAAGCAATGAGATTGCCACAGTCGCCTGCGGCTCCTTCGCAATGACATTGTTGGTCCATTTTCTTCTGCATACTTCCTGAGAATCAGGTCAGGTGCTCGCAATGACACTCCGTTTCACTTTAGCTCATTTTAGCTCACTTTAGTTCCATCGTCAGATTTTGTTTGATGGTTATCATCGGTTTTACACTAATGCCCATTGGTATAGAGGCCTGTAACTGCATCTGGTACTGCTGATTATATTGCTCTATTCGCCCGGCCTCGATGTTGAACAGCTCTTCGCCCCGGCCTTCCAAACTCAGAAGCTTATAGCCGCTGAGAAAGCCAAATGTCCCTTTCATTTGGAAACTGCCGGAATAAGGTATCGGCCAGCTTCGGGGAGCCGAGTCAGCTTTACTGTAAGAGCTGCTTATCACAGCCAATCGTCCCTTTTCGCTCTGTCGAATTTCGTCGAGCCGGTACGTAACCTCTCTTGCCTTTCGCATAACCATCGGAGAAGGCACGGAAAGTTTTGACTTCCAGCTTTGTCCTACCGCCACCCCTTGGGGTGGGTTTTTTAGACTGGAAACCGAATCCCACAGAAACCACTGATGCGCGAGAAAATCGCTTATCATATCAAGCTCTTTAATTCTGCCCCTGCCGGTGTCCGGTAGAAATGCTTTTTTGCCGATTTCTTTGACCAGCTCATCCAATTGCGAATAGTCCTCTATTTTTCCGGTAGGCCCAACTGTAAACGTAAAAGTTTTACCGGCCAGATGTTCCACAGCGTCCTTCCGTTGCCCTTTGCTTCGCGCCACCTTGACTGATTTACACGTTGCCTCAACAGTAGTAAGCCCATACGGGTCTATTTTGATTGGTGTATATGCTACGACCATTTCCATTGACTCGGCAGACTTATCAGGAGGGCTCTTGTCCGATTTGGACAGCTTCCCTGTGGGGTCCCAGTCAAGTATTATCTCTCTTCTGGAGACGAACTTGTATTCCAGCCTCTGACCATCCTGCCAATCTACAGTCAAGAGCTCTTTGTTTTTAATTAACGGCTCTTTTATTCGCGTGCCGGACTCGCATCCTGCGGAGATACTCATAATGACAATCGTTAGAATTGTCAGTGTGGTTTTCAATTTAAATCCTTTTCAATAGTTCTATAGAGTTATGCAAAATTGAGGTTAGTTCTAATCAATTCTTTCAATTCGATAGAGACGAATCGCACCCATTCGCAGAGTATCGGGTTCTTCGCTTTCTTTTCCAGGCATCGTATCAACAGCAACCCATTCGGACCTGAATTCTTCTAAGTATTGTTCGACATTGCCCGCAGTCAAGTCCAGCTTTAACTGCCCTGTATATGTTTCGACAGGATTATCGAACATTTGAGAAAAGAAACTTATTACCTGCTCTTTATGCAGCTCCTTCGCTTTTTCCGATGAGGGGACAACGCTCATTTCGACAATGGCGGTCCGGCGTTCATCCGCGTCTTTGATTTCTTTTAGCTCGTAAATTCTTTCGTATGATTTTGAACCTAACGGACCAAAAGAGAAGGTCTTTATATTGCTCCAGCTCTCGCCCGTCTGTAGCTGGTTCTTCTGGCTTCCCGGCAGTGCGGGAATGCTGTGTTGTTCCTTGATTACCTTGGTTGAAAGTAATTGTGCCGCCCTTTGATTGGCTGAGGCGCTGCCCTCGACGGCGGCCAACGCACTGCTTACGTCGATAACCTTTGAAACCTCCCCGGAAGCGGTAATTTCTATGGTATAACTTTGCCCGATTAACTTGCCTAAAGGTTTATTTCGGTCCTTTTCCCGTGAGCTGTCGAAATCCAGAACGATATTGTCCCTGACCTTAGTTAAATATTTCAGCCCTTTGATTGTTATCTCAGCAACGGCTTTGCCCTGGTCATCAATGCTCTGTATCCGCCGGGTGAAGGTCATTTCGATTCTGTTGCCGCTATGACCGCCAATAAAATGCTTAGGTCTGTTTGTCTCGGGGCCTTCCCAGATGACGCTTTGTTCGGTTTCTGTTGTTACCTTATAAGTTGTTAAGTCCTCCGGCGTGAATTTCAATGTTAGCTTTACCGTTGGCTGTTGTTCTTGCGGTTTGACTTCGGCCTTGACGATTTCTTCGGGTTCGATACTTCTTTCGGTGGTTTCTTCCGGCTCAATCCTGGGTTTGGTCGTTTTCTCAGCAAGCTCGGCACAGCCGACCGTCAGAAGCAGCGCACAAATTACAGCACTCGCTGCGAAACCATAAATTCTGGCTTGGCTCATCACTTATTCTCCCAAGCACGAATGTAGTTAGTAGTGAGTAGTTAATTAGTGAGTGGAGAATGACCAATACCAAGGGCATAAATCAACTCATTAACCATTTAACCAATTAACTTTAATTTTGCGTCAAATTCAAATCCCGATTATACATTTGCTTTTTTCAAAGACAACCGATTTTTCTTTATTTGCTTTCAACCAGCGGTTAGAATCCAGCTTTTGGTTTTTTCGGATTATTTTGCCAACCACTATAGGAGAAACCGGATTATGAAAAGTGATACAGTCAAAAAGGGTTTCCAGCGTGCCCCTCACCGCGGCCTGCTTCGCGCCTGCGGCCTTAAAGACGCCGATATCGAAAAGCCTTTCATCGGCATCGCCAACAGCTTCTGCGAGATAGTCCCCGGCCACGTTCACCTCAACAAGGTGGCACAGGTGGTTAAGGACTCTGTTCGCGACGCCGGCGGAACTGCCTTTGAATTTAATACAATAGCGGTCTGCGACGGCATTGCTATGGGCCATACAGGTATGAAATATTCTCTGCCCTCACGTGAAATCATCGCCGATTCGGTTGAGACTATGGCACGGGCGCACTGTTTTGACGGCCTTGTTTGCATCCCCAACTGCGACAAAATCATACCCGGAATGCTGATGGCCGCCGTCAGGCTGAATATCCCGGCGATTTTTGTCTCCGGCGGGCCTATGGCAGCAGGCAAAACAAAAGACGGGAAAGCAGTTGACCTTATCAGCATATTTGAAGGCGTTGCGGGATTTAACGCCGGCAAAATCGATGAAAACCAGCTAAAGGAGCTTGAATGCACCGCTTGCCCGGGCGAGGGGAGCTGCTCCGGAATGTTCACTGCCAACTCTATGAATTGTCTTTGCGAGGCAATCGGAATAGCGCTGCCCGGCAACGGAACAATCCTGGCCGTTGACCCAAAACGCCAACAGCTTTATAAGGCGACGGGCAAACAGATTATGACCCTTATTGAAAGAGATATCAAACCGCTGGATATAATCAGCGAAAAATCGTTAGACAACGCCTTTGTTCTGGATATGGCGATGGGCGGCTCGACCAATACCGTACTGCACGCACTGGCACTGGCCAATGAAGCGGG
>JAIVYN010000232.1:0-5876 GCA_048635425.1 Candidatus Aegiribacteria sp. | reverse complement strand
CGGTGCTCCTTCATAGCCCTGATGCCACATATCCAGGCACCATTCCCATACATTGCCGTGCATATCGTATAGGCCCCGGTCATTGGGCTTTTTCCGCCCTACCGGGTGAGTCCGAAGTCGGGAGTTGGCACGATGCCACGCCATCTGGTCCACATCCCCTGCGAAGTCACCTGTGGTACCGGCCCGGCAGGCATACTCCCATTCCGCCTCGCTCGGCAGCCGGATTTGTGTGCCCGTTTTTTGACTAAGCCATTTGCAGAACTCCATCGCATCATACCAGCTTACACATGTCACCGGCTCATCGTCGGATTGTGTAAACGGAAGGTTCCACCAGCAAATAACCGGCGCGGGATCCCAATCCCGCCGGCCTGTGCGAGTCCAAGCCCATCGCTCCTTCCCGGCATCCGTTTGATATTCCGCAGCCTCGGTGAAGAGGCAGAACTGCCGGACCGTCACCTCCGTTTTGCCGATGTCAAAGCTATACCTGATGCGCACTCGATGAACCGGCATTTCCTCGCTATCCTCCTCAGAACCCATCAGGAATTCTCCCGCTGGAATTCGCACGAATTCAAAATCCACACCATCAATGTTGACCGTCAATTTGGAGCCGGTGACGCTTTGTCATTATAGTTCCATTCCCGGTAAGGGTAATTGAGACTATTAAAAAATAACAGACACAGAATTTCCTTCCTTGTCCCGGCTATAAGTATACGATAAACTCTTAGATTGTCAAAGATGGAAAGTCGAAGTAAAGTTAAGGACATCTCAAAATGAATCGCAGACAATTTTTGAAATCAGTCGGCTTCGGAGCCGCAGCATTAGCACTGCCCGGATGTTCGCCCGGCCCATCAAGGTTTACAAAGGCAGGTAAAAATACCAAACCAAAACCGAATTTTCTCTTTATACTCGCCGATGATTTTGGCTGGTCTCAGTTGGGTTGCTACGGAAGCAGCTTCTATGAGACTCCCAACATCGACCGATTAGCCACAGAGGGTATGAAATTTACCGATGCCTATGCCGCATGCCCGGTTTGTTCGCCAACCCGCGCCAGCATTATGACCGGAAAATACCCGGCCCGGCTGCACTTGACCGATTTTATCGCAGGCGGCAACTATCCCTATGAGAAATATAAACAGCCCAAATGGCAAAAATACCTGCCATTAGAAGAAACGACGATTGCAGAGGTCTTCAGGACAGCGGGCTACACTACCGCCAGTTTCGGAAAGTGGCATCTCAGCATCGCCAAGAAGCCGCCGGAGTCTCTGCCCTATAATCCCGACAAGCAGGGTTTCGATGAATACTTCGTTACTTACAAACCGGCTTCCAATCACGACCCCGAAAGCGATGCTCACAATGTAGAAATAATTACCAGAAAATCAATCGAATTTCTGGAAAAGAATAAAGACAGACCCTTTTTCCTGTACGTTACGCACAACACCATTCACACCCCGATTCTCGGAAAGAAAAAGCTTATCGAAAAATATAGAAACAAACCCGGCGCCGATTTGCCGCAGAACAATCCGGTGATTGGAGCGATGATTGAGGAGCTGGATAACAGTGTAGGTCGGTTACTTAACAAACTCAATGAACTAAAGATTGCCGAGGAAACCATTGTAGTCTTCTTCGGTGACAACGGCGGATTAGAAAGGTCGGCCAAACAAACTCCTTTGCGCAGCGGTAAAGCGAATTTGTATGAAGGCGGCATAAGGGAACCTTTAATCGTGCGTTGGCCCGGGGTAGTCCAGCAGGGCAGTATTTGCAGCGAACCTGTAATCAGCGTGGATTTTTTCCCGACCTTTCTGGAAATCCTCGGCTTAAAGAGCAAGACCGGAAAGTCTATCGACGGGGTAAGTCTGCTGCCGCTTCTGAGACAAAGCGGCACACTTAACCGCCAGGCCATTTACTGGCACTATCCGCATTATCATTCCAGCAGTATCGGTCCCTGCGGAGCTGTTCGTAAGGGCGATTATAAGCTGCTCGAATGGTTTGACGAAACTATTTGCGGAGCCGGCAACGAATTCGAGCTTTATAATCTAAAGCAGGATATCGGCGAGCAAAACAACCTTGCTAAAAAGATGCCGAGAAAGACCAAGGAGCTCAGAGAACTATTAGCGAACTGGCGAAACAAAGTAAACGCCCAGATGCTGACACCGAATCCCAACTATAATCCTCAAAAGGCCAAAAAATCAAAAAGATTAAGCTTGATATCGTTCGGAATGATAACCGCTGACTGAAAGGAGTCTTCATATGTCAAAGGTAAAGCGATTGAAGCGAAAACGAGCAATGCAAAAAAAGTTCAATATTCGGCAGATGGATTCGCAAAAAAAGTTCGGTGCAACACTAAGGCCCCGAAAGTCGATGAAACGCATGGCAAGAGACCACCTCGATGTACTCCAAAACATCGAGTTCGCCCTCGTCTCGGGACATCGCAGCGACCGGAGTATCGACGACCGTATTGTCGCCGATGTCTTGATAGCAGCCATTCTTGATACCGAACCGCAGGACAGCCGCGCTCGATCGTTGAATGAGAGCTTGGAGAGCATCCGCGTGCTTCGTTCCGATATCCCGGATGATATATGGCGGGATGGACTGCGAACTGTTCTTGAATCCGTTCACAGGCACTCCAGCTTAAAACCAGGCGCGAGGGGTTATCTTGATTTTGTCTCTGATTTTCCCTTTTGATTACTACTGAAGGAATTGAATTTGTGAAATTTACCTTGCAGTTTTCAGCATAAAGGCCAGAATAACTCGGTACGAAATACGGAAACACAGATTACACAGATTGAACAAGATTAACACAGATTACGAAATACGCAATACGATATACGAGATACGAGATACGAGAAAGGAATCCAAATGGAAGTTCAGAAGGTTCTGGAGCAGGTAGAAAAAGACGATATAAAATTTATCACCCTGCAATTTACCGATTTATTAGGGGTCATAAAGGAAGTCATTATACCGGTTGAAGAATTAGAGGGAGCATCTCGCCACGGTGTTTGGTTTGACGGCTCTTCGGTAGAAGGCTTCGCCCGAATACAGGAAAGCGACCTGTTTTTGAAGCCGGATATGACAACTTACGCCGTCGTGCCCTGGCTGACCGAAGACGGCAGAACCGCAAGGCTGATATGTGATATCTACCGCGCAGACGGCAATCCCTTCGAAGGAGACCCCAGATTTATTCTCAAACAGGCAGCGGCCGAAGCTGTAATAGAGGGCTTTGAATATAACGTCGGGCCTGAGCCGGAATTCTATTTGTTCAGAACCGACGGCCAAAACAGGACTTCGCCCATAGACTATGGCGGCTATTTTGACCTTTCTTCTCATGAAGGTTACAAAACCATAAAAAAGATAATAGCGGCACTTGAGAATTTTGGAATTAAGGTAGAAACCTCTCATCACGAGGTCGGCTACGGTCAATATGAAATTGATTTCAATTACGGACAATGTCTGGATGTGGCCGACAAGGTGCTTACGTTAAAATACACCGCGAAGAAAATCGCTCAAATGCACAATATGCGTGCGACCTTTATGCCGAAGCCGAGGATGGGCAAGCCCGGCTCCGGAATGCACGTTCATCAAAGCCTGTTTGACACCAAGTCAAAAACGAACGCCTTTTACGACAAGGACCATAAATACAATTTGTCGAAAATCGCTTTTAGTTTTATTGCCGGCCAGATCAAACACATAAACGCAATGTGCGCTATTCTTTGTCCTACTGTCAATTCGTATAAGAGACTGGTTTCCGGATTCGAGGCGCCTGTGTACGTTACCTGGGCTGCTATGAACCGCTCGGCACTTTTGAGAATACCGAAGTGGTTCAAGGCCAAAAGCGAAGCCGCTCGCATCGAGCTAAGATGTCCCGACCCTGCCTGCAATCCATATCTGGCATTTGCTGTTATGCTAAGGGCGGGGCTGGATGGAATTAAAAACAACCTGACACCACCTGAGCCGGTTGAAGAAGATATATACAGTCTCGATGGTGAAAGTCTGGTCCAGAAAAATATTGATATTCTGCCGACGTCGTTGGCCGAGGCCCTGGACGCTCTGAAAAAGGACAAAGTTTTGCAGAAGGTTCTGGGAGAGCACTTGTTTGAAAGATATATTGACGTAAAGACAAAAGAGTGGGATGAGTTTAAGAAACAGGTTACCACCTGGGAAATAGATACGTATTTAGACACCTTCTAAGTGTTCTGTGAGAGCAATATAGGGGAGCGGTAACTATTGGCAGATAATAGGCACACCGGGATGATCGAGATTCGCAAAGGAAAGTTGAGTGACACCGAACGTATCGTCGAGCTGCAAGTGCGAATGGCACAGGAGACGGAGGGACTTGGTCTGGATAAAACCGTGGTGGGCAGAGGAGTGCAAGGCGTTTTCCAGGAACCGGCACGAGGGACCTATTGGGTGGCGGAGGAAAAAGGCAAGGTCGTGGGAGTGCTTTTGGCAATACCGGAATGGAGCGACTGGCGGAACGCAACCGTGCTGTGGATACATTCACTTTATGTCATTCCCGAGGCGCGCGGACAAGGGGTGTTCAAAAAGCTGTACTTGAATTTGGAAAAGCAGGTGGAGCAGTCGCCGGAGCTGGCAGGGATACGTCTTTACGTGGACAAGCAAAACAAGTCGGCACAAAAAGTATATGAAAAACTGGGTATGAACAAACATCACTACGAGCTTTACGAATGGCTCAAGTGAATAACATGCGCATTAGATACTCACGCCGATGTTGTGAAATAAATTTTGGAAAAAATAAGATGAATCAAGACAAAGCAGTATCAGCGGTCTTATTGGCGGGGATGGTTGTGTTTTTGAATTCTTGTACCGGGCCGAAGGTTATACCGCTGCTGGATGCTGACCCTGACCAAAATATCAAACTGGATTACAACGAGCGGATGTTAATGGTTACGCATCCACTGCTGGGTGACAAACCACTAAGAATAGATTGTATGGAGGCCTATTGCAAAAAAGGCTCGACACACCGCCGTTGGGAGAACACCATTGTCCCACAGCAGAATGATGTTATCTCGAAATCACCTCACGAAATCAAGGTCAAGACCTCACTGGCAACCGGCGTGGAGGTGGTGCATCGGTTTGCAGTTGTGGCGGATGAAATTCTCTTCGAAGCAATCTTTACCAACCCGACCGACAAGCCAGTGGACGTTGAATGGATGCAGCCGTGCATCCGCGTTAGTGACTTTACCGGCCTGAATCAGGATGAATACATCCGCAAGTGCTTTATCTTCACCAAAAAGGGCCTCACACGTCTGAACGAGACAAACCGAACAGAAGAAGCCATCTATCGGGGCGGGCAGGTTTACGTCCCAGCCGGCATCAATCGCGATGACGTCAATCCACGGCCACTCAGCCCGGATGTGCCGGCCAACAGGTTAATCGGGTGCTTCTCCGCCGATGGAAAAGCTTTGTTGGCCACCGCTTGGACAGATGTGCAGGAGCTTTTCCAGGGTGTAATCGTCTGCATTCACGCCGACCCACGCATCGGCGGCCTTGGCCCACATCAGACCAAACACATCTGGGGAAAGCTCTACATCATCCCAAACAACATCGATGAATTACTACATCGATACCACCGAGACTTCAAAACCAAACTGGGCGATTGACTTTTTTTCGGCTGACTTTTTTAAAAAAGTATGAGTTGAAAATCAAAAGAAGAAATAAAATAGGAAACCGCGTTCCCTATTCTGTGGTTGCATTGTAAGGCTGGAAATATCAACAGGGTGGCACCTTCAAACTTGTTTGGAGGTGGTTGAGCTGATAGGATACGGGCAGCGGCCCGATACCCATAGATTTTGACAGTTTTCCTGCTACGTAAGAGCACGCCCAAAAAAATTTTGAGCGTGCCACCCATAAGATTATTT
>JAIVYN010000231.1:0-5916 GCA_048635425.1 Candidatus Aegiribacteria sp. | reverse complement strand
GCTGAACTAATCCGAGCCCGTTTTGATATCCCTGTGGTATATCTTACTGCTCATGCAAGTGACAACAGATTCCAACGAGCGTTAATGTCGGAGCTATATAGCTATATACTAAAACCGTTCGATGAGAGTGAATTACATACTACCATTGAAAAGGCTATTTACAAGCGCAATCATATCCGAGAACAGACATCGGTTATCGCGTAGATTGTGGTGTCCACTAAGATATTGCAGTCCCAGATCTGCCGAGAGGGGTCCCCAAAAAAGTATCCCTCTTCTCTAATGCACCATATGTTTCTCGTTTGTCACACTTGTTTTCTCAATATAAATAGTTTATGTAAAAGTAGATACAACATCGTCTTTTGTTTTGTTATCTGCCGTTTTGGGGCCCCTTTTAGAATCGAACAGACCGAATATACCTTTTTCTTCATACCTGTGATACCAGTAATAATATATAAATACACAATACAAGATGTTGATTGATTTCCTCGAAAAGACAACCGATGCCAAGATTCTGAATCAGCAGACACTCTGGACGAAGGACAACAAAGAAGCAAGTTTCTTCAAGGGCAGCGAGGTTGCATTCCTGGCAGGTACAACCCAGGCAGCCAATATAGGCACCACGCAGAATATTACTTTCGAGAAGGTAGGTATGGAGCTGCGGGCACGACCGAGTATTACCCCCGAGGATAAAGTCGATATGGTTGTGAATGTCCAGATTTCCCAGCTTACCGCAGACCTTGTGAACAGCCAGCCCGTCAGGAGCAAGATGAATACCACGACAAATATGATAGTGGATAACAAACAGACGCTTTTGCTCGGCGGTATTCTGTTCCAGAAGGACAGCAAAGTCGAGCGCAAGCTTCCGGGATTCGGCGATTTGCCTTTGATTGGGGGTCTGTTCCGACATAACCAGGTCATTCAGACAAACAGCGAGCTGCTTGTGTTTATGACCCCCCACGTGATAGATGAATCTGCTGAGGTACTTCCCGAGGCCGTAATAGAGAAAAAGGAAATACTCGAAAACACGCGGGTACAATTAGAAGCCGTCTTGGAGGTTATCGGGTAGGAAATTCCGAGAGTTTTCTTGGATAAGATTCTCCAACGTGTGCTAATTCTGCGCACCGGGCAACCGTTTTCGTTTAAGGTTGTCGATGCTCGTATTATAGAGCATAATCCCAAAGTATTTGAGGATGTTTTATGGATGCTTATAGCCTGAAACCGGATGAGCTGCCCGATTTAACCATCGAGAAACTTGGCTCGCCGACGATAGACTCCCCTTTGATAAAAGGGGGGCGTCATTTTACCGATGACGACGAGAAGGTCCTGCTGTACTCACATTCTGAGAATCTAAAAGCATTCAAAGACACCGGTAAAGAGCTACCAATGTTCGAAAGGGCCGGTCCCCGCCGAAAGATTTTCTTCGAGCCGGAAAAACTAAACTGCGGCATAGTGACCTGCGGCGGATTGTGTCCCGGCCTTAATGACGTGATACGAACCATCACTCTTAGCCTGCTCTGGCAGTACCGAGTCAAAGCCGTCTTTGGCTTCCGATACGGGTATGCAGGTCTGTCCTCGAAAGCTCCCGAGGGGCCTGTGCTTCTAACGCCGGAATTGGTAAATGATATTCACCTCAAAGGCGGAGATATTTTGTCATCTTCCCGCGGGCCGCAGGACACTGAAGATATGGTTGATAACCTGGAAAAGATGGGAATCGGCTTATTATTTACCATCGGCGGAGATGGAACACTACGCGGGGCACGGGACCTGACCGAAACGATAAAGAAAAGAAGATTGAAGATTTCAGTCATCGGCATTCCTAAGACAATCGACAATGACATTTGCGGCATAGAGCAGTCTTTTGGTTTCTCGACCGCTGTTGAGGCGGCGCGTTCGGCAATTTGCGGCGCGCACGAAGAAGCCAGAGGCGCCTGGAACGGTGTCGGGCTGGTTAAACTGATGGGCAGGGATTCGGGCTTTATAGCCGCTTATGCCACCTTAGCCAACAGCGATGTGAACTTCTGCTTTATCCCGGAGGTGCCGCTTGTTCTGGAAGGGGAAAATGGATTCCTGCAAGCTCTCGAAAAACGATTGGATGAAAAACATCACGCAGTAATAGTTGTAGCCGAGGGTGTAGGCCGTCAGCTATCTGGAACAAATGGTATTCAGAAAAGGGATGCTTCCGGTAATATTGTGCGTGAGGATATCGGGCTTATATTGAAAGAAAGAATCACTCAGTATTTTGCAGAGAAGAAAAAGCCGATGTCTTTAAAATACATAGACCCCAGCTATATGATTCGCAGCTTACCCGCCGACTCCAACGATTCTGCATTTTGCGTAATGCTTGGCCAAAGCGCCGTCCACGCCGGGATGTCAGGCCGAACAAATATGGTAGTAGGGTACCGGAATCAATACTTCGTTCATATTCCCATATCACTTACTATCCTCAAGAGGAAGAAAGTTGACCCTAACGGCCATTTATGGCAGACTGTCTTAGAAACAACCGGCCAGGCCCGGTGAAGTGGTAAAGTCGGCAACAATTACGAACACCTCCAAACGATTTTGAAAGTTCCATCCTGCATTTCGTCAAAAATATTTGACTGTAGCTCCAATAATTGATATAATTGCAGTTCATAAAAGGAAATTATCTCGATTTTTTGAAGGAGGGTAGAAAACTGTTTAATTTAAGCAAACATTTTATTGGCAGGGTGGGGCAAGCCCGACCATTCCTCTCTCGCAGACAAAGTAGAAAATTAACTATTGCCTTGCTTGTACTGCTTGCCATCTGTTTATTCGGTCGAGAGGCCGAGGCACAATACGGCGGCGGCAGCGGAGAGCCTAATGACCCGTATCTGATTTACACAGCCGAGCAGATGAATGAAATCGGAGCGGACTCTAACAACTGGGACAAGCACTTCAAGCTGATGGCAGCTATTGACCTGAGCAGCTATACGGGAACATCATTCAACATCATCGGATACATAGATTGGCGCGGCAACAAACCCTTCAGAGGTGTATTTGACGGCAATGACAAAAAAATCTCAAACTTTACTTACAATTCCACAGGTAGAGGTTGCATAGGGCTTTTCGGGTACGTTTATGGAGAAAATGCAGAAATCAAAGATTTGCGATTGATGAATCCTGATATTACCGCAGGAAGCCAACAGTATATTGGTTCGGTCATTGGTTTGCTTGACGGCGGAACCATCATCAACTGCTATGTCCAGGGCGGCAGCGTTTCGGGGACCGGATGGACTACGGGCGGGCTGGTAGGGTCCAGTAGCGGGACAATCAACAATTGCCATGTCGAGAACATCAGCATTTCGGGAGGAAATGACACCGGCGGCCTCGTGGGAGAGAATTTTTATGGAACCATTACAAACTGCTATTCGCAAGCCAACGTTTCCGGGAGCTCTTCTGCCGGCGGGCTGGCCGGATATAATTTGGGCATCATCTCCAACTGCTATTCAACCGGCAGCGTTTCCGGTGATGAAGCTGTCGGAGGTTTGGTGGGATACAATGAAGGCACAATCACCTGTTGCTATACCGCTGCGAGCGCCTGGGGCGGCGACAGTGTCGGCGGGTTGGTGGGATTCAGCTGGGGTGCTATCGCTGATTGCTATGCTACCGGCGGTGTGTCGGGAAATAATGGTGTCGGCGGCCTCGTGGGAGACAATAGCAGTTACGCCATAATCGGGAACTGCTATTCAATAGGCAGCGTTACGGGAACGATTGACGTTGGCGGGCTGGTTGGATATAACTATGAAGGTACGGTTATAAATTCTGTCTGGGATGTCGCAGCCAGCGGACAGTTAAGAAGTGATGGCGGGACAGCCAGGACAAGGTTTGAGATGCAGAATCCCAATACTTTTATGAATCTCGGCTGGGATTTTGTCGGCCAACCAGACGGACCCCATGACATCTGGGCTGAACCCGCCGGCGGAGGCTATATGATTCTTTGCTGGCAGCTTTCCCCTTTACCGTCATTGCCCAATTTTGCGGGCGGAACTGGAGAGCCTCACGACCCTTACCTCATCTCAACGGCTGATGAATTGAACAGTATCGGCCACAATCCAATACTTATGGAGGCACATTTTAAGCTGACGAACGATATCAATTTAGGGGGGACCGACTTTTTCATTATAGGAAGCTCATGGTATCCCTACGCCGGTGTATTTGACGGTAACAGCAAAAAAATCTCAGACTTTACATACACCTCTGAGGATACAGGTTACATCGGGCTTTTCGGGAATGTTCATGGCGAATACGCCTGGGTCAAAGATTTGGGATTGATAAATCCCAATGTCGATACGGGAACAGCAGGTTATGTTGTTGGTTCGCTGATTGGTGAGCTGGGATGGGCAGTAGTCACCAATTGTTATGCTGAGGGTGGCAGCGTTTCGGGTGGTTCATCTGTCGGCGGACTCGTGGGAGAAAATTATTATGGCCTAATTTATGACTCCTATACCACAGGCAGCGTTTCGGGTGCCGAGGATGTTGGCGGACTGGTGGGATACAATGACTCTGATACAGAGATTTACAACTGCTATTCGAGAAGCAGCGTTACCGGCGGTGACCATGCCGGCGGATTGGCGGGATGGAATTATGGCATAATTGCGGACTGCTATTACACCGGCAGCGTTTCGGGAGATAACTGTGTCGGCGGGCTGGTGGGCTACAAGCATTACACAGTCACTAACTGCTACGCTAAAGCTGTCGTCTCCGGCGTTAGCTATGTCGGGGGCCTGCTGGGTTACAGCTGCTGCGGCACAACCCGGAATTGCTATGCCGCAGGAACCGTTACAGGAAACAATCAGGTCGGCGGGCTGGTTGGAGAAAACTATGAAAGTGAGATTAGGAATTCTTTCTGGGATATCGAAAGCAGCGGACTGACAAGCAGCGATGGCGGGACCGGTAAGACAACGGCCCAAATGCAAACCCAGAGCACGTTTACTGATGCCGGCTGGGATTTTGTGGCTGAGAGCATAAATGGCCCGCAGGATATCTGGTACATCTGTGAAGGCGCCGATTATCCTGAATTAGCCTGGCAATTTCTTATAGCAGACTTTAATGGTGACGGCAGAGTAGGGCTTGCGGATTTTGCTATCTTTGCCGAACGCTGGCTGGGAACCGACAGCAGCTTCTTCTGCGGTGACGGCGGAACCGACCTTACCAATGACGGCAATATTGACTTGAATGATTTGAAAGAGTTCGCTGATAACTGGCTGGCAAAGAAAGATTAGTGTTTAGTTTCGAGATTGCTGCTTAGAAAACATCGGGCCAGAACTCGTCATTGTGAGCCCTTCGCTTTGCTCAGGATAAACTCCTCGAAGCAATCTCAAACTCGTCGATAGTTTTTTCTTCCTGCCAAACAAGAGATTGCCACGGCCCTTCGGGCCTCCTAAGAAAATAAACGGTTTTCGTATTGCGAGGATTGAGATTGCCACAGTCGCCTGCGGCTCCTTCGCAATGACATTGTTGGTCCATTTTCTTATGCATACTTCCTGAGAATCAGGTCAGGTGCTCGCAATGACATTTCGCAAATGTTTCCTACAGAGCATTTTGAGATTTCAATACTCCGTCGAAAGAATAGAGGACAGAGCCTTTTCGTGTAATCCGGTAAAATGGGGTAGTTTGTGGGGGATGGCGGTAACAACCCGGAAAAATTTTTAAAAAATTTGTTTCAACTGCAAAAAGTTGGTTACTTTAAGGTGAGTTTACCGGCTAAGACCATGAATAAGACGGATTTATCGCATTGTGGGCAACAGCATATATGTGTCATAAGTGGGCGACACCACAAAGGATACCGCCCACATGCTGATGCCGCTATCGAGGCGCTCGGGTCGCTTCGGCGCGTTGGGCTATCCTCCCCGATAGCAATGACATTATACCTATACATGCTGTTGCCTTAAAGCGTTA
>JAIVYN010000230.1:0-5932 GCA_048635425.1 Candidatus Aegiribacteria sp. | reverse complement strand
GGCCGCTGGACGGAATGGACAATTGACCTGCAGGCCTTTGCCGACCAGGGCGTGAACCTGGCCAATGTCAATACTATTGCTATTGGTTTTGGCAACAGGAATAATCCGCAGCCCGGTGGTTCAGGTATTGTGTATTTTGACGATATACGTCTGTATCGGCCAGCACCATAAGCTGGGATTTAGTTGGCCCCCATTGCTTCTTGCAAAGCAAGATATGGGGGTGCGATTGATATAGCAGATTTGCATCAATGCGGGGCTTATATTGATTGATTCGGTATAAGCCCCATTTCTTGGAGCAATATCAAAGCCGTAAGTTAGACCAGCTAAGGATTTTCTGTAGAACGACTGTCAGAGATGTTTTATCCCGCTACAATGGCCAAACTCAAGCCGAAGGGTATCTGAGGTAAGGTCGGGGGATTTTAACGCAAATTAGAACGAAAGTAACCTAATACCATTCAGAAGGGATTTCTGTTGATTCGTGGGTTGATATGCGTATAATGATGTTATTACGATTTATCACATGAGGAAGGATTGCTTATGAACCGGCGGGGATTTACGTTAATCGAGCTGCTGGTAGTTATTGCAGTCATTGCCCTGCTGATGGGTATCCTTCTCCCGGCCCTCAACATAGCCAGAGACCAGGGCCGCAAAGCATCCTGTATGAGCAATATGCGCCAGGTGGGCATAGCTCTGGCGATGTATCAAAATGAGTACGAGAGAACTCCCCCAAAAACCCATGCGGTCTACGACTATGCCAGCCCTGCCGCCGAGGACAATGTCCTTAAGCTATTGCGGCCCTTTGTATCCGCCGAGAAACCGGAAGCGACGACCCCCGTGTATGCCTGTCCGGCCCTCAAGCCGAACCCGAACCCGGCCTATGCTCCTTCCCGCGTCAGTTGCACCGGGTACCTCGTAAACTCTGTCGTCATGGGCCGGCAGGTGGCCTCCATTCCAAATCCCGGCCGAATCTTCGCAATACAGGAGGGATGGGCTCTGTCCAATCATCTCTGGGTCCAGCCTGAACCGAACAACCGTTCCAAGGCCGCCCTCGAGGGACGGGAGTACACCAGGTATCAGGAATGGCATATGTTTGCCAGTCAAGGCGACCACTCGTCCTGGTTTACCAAAGAACGCCGCGAGCAGACCGCCAATGTTCATAACAAAGGCGGCAACTTCATCTTTTGTGACGGCCATGCAGACTACAGGAAATACTGGGACCGCCAAAGCGGAGACTATGGCCTGGTCGATCCTTTAACAAAAAAAAGTGTCCCCTACGAACCAACCAGGGCAAGCACCACTATGACTCTGGATGCAGCCTTTTAGCGTAGGTGTCTTATGATGATTTTACCAAAGCGTTCGATCTCGGAGGTTGGTCTAAAAAGACAGTCGGCCCCGACCAGCGCCGGGCTGAACGGAATGCTAAAAAGCCGTTTGTTTTTGCTGACCTATTTGGGAATGGTCTTTCTGCTCACCAGTTGTGGCAAGAACCCCGAAGCGGACGCCACAGCCGAACTGGCTGCCAGTTTTGAAGGTTCGCCGGCCAAAGAGGATGTTATTAAAGCCAACGCCGCCTTCAAGGAAGGCCGCTATAAGGAATCTCTTGTTCTTCTCCACAAAGTGGTCAGTAGTGTAGATTTGACCGAACGCCAGAAAAAGGCAATGGCTGGGATTGTCGGCCGGCTACTTCAGGCCGTCCACGAAGACCCAAAACTTTCTAAAGATACCCAGCTACATCGTTTAATGGAGCTGTTAGTCTTGAGAACTATGGGTGAGACCTGAAGAATCTCAGAGCATGCGGTTTGGGGACAGACCTAAAACGGCCAAACTCAAGCCGAAGGATATCTGAGGTAGCCTCGCACATTAGAACGAAATTCACCTAAAGCCGGTTCAGAAGCAATTTTTATTGACTTGTGCGCCGACAGGCGTATAATAATAGTATTACAACTTATCACATGAGAAAGGAGTAATTATGACCCGCCAAAGAAGAGGATTTACGTTAATCGAGTTGCTGGTGGTTATCGCCATAATTGCGCTTCTTATGGGCATATTGATGCCGGCATTACAAAGGGTCAAGAAGCAGGCACAGGCCGCAGGCTGTCTGAGCAATCTCAGACAGATCGGCATAGCGGCTGAACTTTACGCCCACGATTATGATCGGTTCATCCCTCGCGGCTCCACCGGTAGTAATCCCATTTGGTTTATGCAGTTTCTGCCTTACGTGGGCCAACAGCACAACAAAGGCGATTACAAAAGCGTGAAGATATACCGCTGCAAAAGCTTTCCCAGGACCGGTTTTGGTTTATACGACGTTCCCAATTCCAGACAGACTGTCTGTTACGTGCTCAACGACTGGACTTTTTCAAGCAGAGACGACAACTCCGGAACCAGTATTGGAAGGCCCACCAAACTTTCAGTGTTCAAGAGACCGGCCCGTACGGTATATATGGCCGACAATGAAGATGGCGATTGGCGTCCCATCATTGAGAGCGAAGACAGCAGGGAAATCATACGCTGTGATATTTTTATTCGTACGCATCTGCCGGATTCGGAAAGCCACCATATAAACGATGGACGACGAGTAGCTCGTGCCCGGCACGCGGAAGGCTGCAATGCGTTGTTCCTCGACTGGCACTCCGAATACGTCAAAGCCGAAGACATGACCATAGACATGTGGCGAGATAAATAATTGTCACCTGCACAACCTGTTGCCCTAACAGAGCCTTCGGAAAACATTCTCGCACTTAGAGCAAAACTCCCCCAAGAACCAACGCCCTGTTCTCATCCGAATGATATCCCTCAGGATAAGTTCGCCCTTTAAATGGCCTCTGGGGAGCTTTAAATTGAAAGATGAAGGGCTATTGGGTGTTAAAATCTACACTATCAACATACTCAAATGCGCAAATAATAAGAAACATAATAAAGAAGCCCAACAGAATGCACAATAAGTACAGGCCAATATTAACAAAAACCTTATTTCTTTTCCTTCGCGATATTATTATATTTGTTATTTTCTTCTTCCAATGCAATACTATGGATTTCAAATAGTATATAACGTCTTTTGCTTTAAGCATTGGTAATACCAATTTTAGTTATTGATTGTCGATTGCCTCAGCTTGTCATTCCTGCGAAAGTAGGAATCCAGGAACGTCAGTGGTATAATGTAATCTAACATTACTAACAAATTCAATCTTGACAGACCACTATATCAATACTTAATTTTAATTCGAAACATAGAACTGTCTATCGTTGGAACTACGGGATTTTGCAGGAAATTTCCCCATTCAGCGAGAAAAGAATCGTGGAAACTACGTGGTTTTGCACATAGAAATTTGCAGCGGACAAAAATTAGCTTGAACGACCGTCTATCGATTTCCTTATTCCGTTATTCATTTTCACTCCAGATCGATTAGCCTCACTACAGTAGTTTGTTTGACTAAATCGAATAGTACCGCATTTCATAAGTCTCACGACTATACCGTCATTTCGAGCGAGCGGAGAAATCACGAAAATCCCATGTTAGACCACCTCAGGATTTTCTGTAGGTCGGCCATGAGAGGTGTTTTAGCGTGCTACAATGTCTAAACTTATGCCGAAGGATATCTGAGGTAAACTCGCAAATTAGAACGAAATTCACCCAAAGCCGGTTCAGAAGCAATTTTTGTTTTGAGAATTGGGATTTGTGACATTATTCAAAGCATCAAAGAGTGGCTGTCTGAGTCGTATATTTCCCGATGACCTTCCGAAAATCATAAGTAGAGCATTTAATGAGGTTCGTATGGTCATTAAAATAGCCGTCTTCAAGCGCATGGCCAAAATGCCCTCTTGCCTCTTCATAATATGGGACAACCAGACGTCTCATTAACTCACCAAATTCCTGTATGTCCAGTACCTTGACACCATGACTATCAAGAAAATGAAACAGGTAAGCTACCCCGGTATCACCGGTCAGCCATTTCAGACGTATACTGGCTCGATTAGCTCCGTTGTTATAAGGGTAACAGCTTGAAGATGGACTGCGGGGAGAAAACATTACATGATGCACTATTCTGAAGTCATGCGCCTTCAAGTCCTCGTCTTTGAGAAATCCTACCCAACCATCCGCTGGAGACTCAATGACTTCCCCACACGTATCGCAAATCCACTGTCTTAATGGTTTCAACATTTCCATCCTCCTTTCTTACCGCTTTCGGGATTTAAAACCTGCGAGCCTGGCTCCGCTACCTATTTTTCGACCATTTTTCGAGGACACTTGATGGTCTTCTCGGCTAAAAAAGAGGCAAAACCCCTAAAAATGCCCTCCAAGGACTCTTAAATCGAAAGCTGACGGGTATTCGTGAGATTGTATGCGCAGGCTTATCACAACGGGCGTCCTAAGCTAATGAAAGGCTGATTTCTAAAAAAGACCTTCGGGAATGAGCGATATCCCTTTGTCCTTTCCGCTTTTCTGCAAAATCTTATCAAGAATACATGCCCACCCACAAAATCCAAAGGTTTTCCTTGACGGGAAAGTAGGTAATTTGTTATAAGTTAAATAAAGTCGGTTCTTTGTCCGCACAGTAGGTCATCTGTGGCTTTTGGATCTTTCAGCGGGCAAATTTCTTTTTACTTTTTCGATAGAGGAGGAGTTATCATGTATCGTGCGATACACAGAGTGGGAGCCAGAGCTCTATGCTTCGCAATTGTGATTTTTACTTTTCAATTAACAACCTATATTTAATTTTCGCCATTGGTGATAAAGGAGAAAAAAATGATTTTTAAAAGATTCATGACATTCGGAACGCTTATAACTCTAATTTTCATCACACTGTTTTCTTCGCCTGTTGACGCTCAGACATATTTCTCTGACGACTTCGAGAATCCTGCGGAGTCTGAGGACAAATGGGAAGTGGTCACCGGGAATTGGCAGGTTGCCGATGGTGTATACCACCAGCTCAGCACCGCCGATCCGTGGTTAACGTCAATGGTTGCAGCGGATAAATGGAACGATGAATGGGTAGAATACACTATTGAATTCATGGTAAAGCCACTTACCGAAGGAGATGCTCCTGTTAATGTGCTATTCAGAGTCCAGGACCCAGTACCGCCGATCTGGTCTGACCGCAATGGGCCTAATACCCATATGTATAGATGGATAGTAAACGGCTGGACGAATACGGAATCCAGACCATATATATATAACGCTGGTACAACTGAGATGCTGGCTCAGACAAATAACTCATTGGAAGTCGGAAACTGGCATAACATTAAGTTGGTGGTTACTAAAACAGGACTCGCCGGTTATGTGGATGATGTTGAAATGTTTGTTGTTGAGCATGCCCAATGGACTGATGGGAGGGTAGGAATTCAGGCTTACAGCGGTATTATGGACTTCGACGATTTCATCGTATATGGACCTGGTCCATGTGCGTCGAGCCCAAATCCGCCTGATGGAGCGATCCAACCGGATACGTGGGTGAGCCTTGGATGGTCGCCGGGAGCTTATGCAGTCTCTCATGATGTGTATTTGGGTGACAATTTCGACGACGTAGAAGAAGCAACGCGAGATTCAGTCGTATTCCGAGGCAACCAGCTCTCTTCCTTTTACGTTGCCGGCTTTCCCGGATTTGCTTTTCCGGATGGCCTTGTTCCCGGTACAACTTACTACTGGCGGATCGACGAGGTCAATGATACCGAGCCGAATAGCCCCTGGAAAGGTGAGGTCTGGAGATTTAGTATTCCTCCCAAAACTGCATACTTTCCCAACCCGGCTAATGGCGCAGAGCAGGTAGCCTCGGATGTAGAGCTTAGCTGGACGGAAGGTTTCGGTGCGAAACTCCACACTGTGTACATTGGCGACAATTTTGACGATGTGAATAATGCTGCCGAAGGACTTCCTCAGGGAACTGCGACTCATAGTCCCGGCCCACTTAAATCTGGTAAGACTTACTACTGG
>JAIVYN010000229.1:0-5944 GCA_048635425.1 Candidatus Aegiribacteria sp. | reverse complement strand
CGGCTCTATTACGATTTTTACGGACAGGCCTTTTCAAATGGGCGAGCTTGTAAAGATCGGCGACCACCTCGGCCCGGTCGAGGAAGTGGGCTTTAGAAGCACACGCGTACGCACACTCCAGGGGCATCTTGTAACCATACCCAACAGTGTAATCACAAATTCGTGCGTGGAAAACATTGGCAGGCGTCCCTTTATTCGCAGGACTTCTAATATCACCGTAACTTACGATTCGGGCCATACCAAAACCAAAAGGGCGGTCGAGATTATAAAAGAAGTCCTTGCCAATACCCCGCAGCTCAATACCGACCCTGAGAAACCGCCGAGGGTGTACTTCAGCGATTTTAATGACTGGTCTTTGAATATTTATATGAGTTATTGGGTCAGGCCGCCTGACTACTGGCTGTATCACCAGGTCAACGAACAGGTCAATCTTGAGATTATGAAGCGATTCGAGGCTGAACAAATCGAGTTTGCCTTCCCCACCCAGACGCTTTATGTGAAGAAAGACTGATTCGTTAGGGGTAGTGCGTATGGTTTTTTATGAGATTGCGAGGCCTGCAAAACAGGCCTCGCAATCTCGTTCGTTACGTTATAGATTGCTTCGCCCGCCCAAGGCGGACTCGCAATGACGGATCGAATCACAAATCACAAGCCACGGGCCACAAAATATGAATTTAGCCCTTATTCTTCAGAAGATTCTTCAGCAATCTTTTTCTCTGCTTTGGTGGAATCCGGCTTCGGTGGGACAAAATTGGTTTCTTCAAGGGCCAGCTCTTCGTCTAACGACAAAACCGGCTCTTGTTCGATAATCTGCGGCGTTATAAAAACAACGATCTCGGTTACAGCCGTATCTTCACCTTCGAATCTGAATAGCCCGCCCAGCAGAGGTAGGTCGCCGAGCAGCGGTATTTTGTTAATCTGTTTGCTGACAGCCTTCTTGCGCATGCCGCCCAAAACCACCGTCTGGCCGTCTCTAATCAATGCTATCGTGTCAACTTTGCGGGTATCAACAACGGGTACATTACTCGATGCAACTAAAACTCGCTCCACAAAAACTCCGAATTCAGGTTGGATATGCAATCTTAGCATACCCTCCCTTGTAACATGTGGTGTGACCGTAAGCTTAATGCCGACATCTTTAAATTTAACCGTTTCTGTGGTTATGCCCCCCGATATGGTTCGTTCCACGTAGGGATGTTCAGTCACGATATCGAAAAGAGCCTGTTCGTTATCAAGCACTAATATTCTCGGATTGGCAAGAAGCTTGGCGTTGGTAATTTCCTGCTCAGCCCTTAATTGCGCATCTATGTCAATACGGCCACTGAGAAAACCAAAACGGAGAAACCCATCTGTCTCTGCAGCAGTTTTGGCTGTTGCAGCGTTAAAGGCGCTTGCGATAAACGGGTCGGTATTGCTGCTAACATAGGTATCGGCACCTCCCTTGCTGACCGTTATGTCATCATTGATTGGAAAACCGGCAGCATTCGCGTTGGTCCGTCTGCCCGCGTACCAATCGACACCGAGGTCGAGCTTGTCCCGGCTGGTTATATCGTAGATTCTTGCCTCCACCAGTACTTGGGGCGTGATGCGGTCGATTTTTTCGAGCAGTCCACTTATCTCCCTGATTTTGCTCTCGGTTTCGGTAACAATTATATGACTGGTGCCCTTGATGTGGGATACCGAACCCTGGGTTGATTTGAATTTGTCCAGAGCGGTCACGACTTCTGTAGCATCCACATAGACAATTTCATAAGTTTTAGTCAGAATTGGTTCGGCTTTTTCAACCATTTCTGCGGATGTTATTATTCTTATCACATTATCGGTCGGCACGTAGAGGCAGTTATGCACCGCAAGAATATTGGTCAGCGCTTCTTCGAGCGGAACATCTTTAAACGTAACGGTTACGTTGCCGATGACGTTGGGGCTTTTGATATAGTTCAGGTTCGCCTGCTCAACCAGCTGCCTAATTACCAAATCGATGGGCTGGTCGTTAACATCGATAGATATGTTTTTTTGCATCCGCTGCTCGATTTCTGTCAAACCAGTGTTTTCGTCTGGTTCCTCATTGCCGGTCTGTGCCACAGCGATAGCGCAGCTAAGGCAAACAACTACAAAGACCGTCAAAAGCCTTAATACCAAATTTTCTTTCATAAAATTTTTCATAGTCGCTCCTTTTCTAAATTAGCTGTTTAATCGATTCTTCTTCTGTCCCGGTACGCCGGGACGGCTTTTATCATTGAACCTTTTGGGTCCATCTTTTCCCATTCATTTCAAATTCGACATTGTCTCTACTTATTTTTATAACACTGACACCCCGTATTGTTTCGCCCTCGTGCACTATGCGACCGCCAATAACCGCCGACGGGTTGTCCTCGCTATAAAGAATGCTTTTTACGATTAGTTCTATTTGTTTTCTGGTTTTGGTCTGCTCGGTCTGAGGAACTTCTACCGGGACTAACCGCATAGGGTCGCGAAGCTTTGTCGGATATGGCGCCGGAACCTCCCAATCGATTTTAGTATTAGCACCGGCGTTGACAACGCCGGATGCGGTGTCTTCCGCAGACGCTTCTGTATGCCCCGCACTTGTGCCAAAGACGCCTCCTCTAAACAGCATAAAAATCAAAACGATAAAGAGCAGCGGTATCATTACCACCGTTGCCTTTTGCTTTGTGGTACTGACACCCGTTTTTGGTTTAAACAGCTTATTTTTTATCTGCTGCCAGAAGCTTTGGCTGTTGATTTTTACGGTAGGACTTTTTTTAGAGGCTTTTTTGTCAATATCAGCCTTAGGTTGTCGAGCCGGCACAGCTTTGGATTGTCGAACCGGCTCAGCTTTGGGTCGTTGAACTGGCACAACTTTGGGTTTTTGTGCCGACTCAGCTTTGGGTCGTTGAGCTGGCACAACATCGGATTGTTGATCTTTCATGAATTCGGGTAGGTGAACTGGCTTAGCTTTGGATTGTTGAGTTAGCTCAGTTTTGGGTCTTTGAGCTGGCTCAGCTTTGGGTTGTTCGGCTGTTGCGGCCTTGGGCAATGATGGCGTAACTTGATAAGGTTTCTGGTCCTGGGTCTTCTGCGTCTGGGGAGCCGGCTGTTTTGGCTCGGTAGCTGTGTGCTCTGGAGCAGCTTTGGGCAACGTTTGTGTAGCTTGATAAGCTTTTGGGGCCTCGAGCTTCTGCGTCTCCGGAGCCAGCCGTTTTGGCTCAGTATCTGTGTGCTCTGGAGCAGGGTGGCCGGAAGGCTTCTGGCCACCGCCGGCTTGCGGAATCGACACCCCCTTGAAAATCGATGAGATTCCCTTTTGGAGTCCTGCCTTGTTCTTTTCGTGCTTTGCCATTGATTATTATCTCCTGGCCAAGGCCTGGCCTTCGATTATCTGCTCAGGCGAGGCTTCGTCTTCGCTTATCTGCTCAGACGAGACTTCGCCATTGGTTATCTGCTCAGGCGAGGCTTCGCCATCGGTTATCTGCTCAGGCGAGGCTTCGCCATCGGTTATCTGCTCAGGCGAGGCTTTGCCATTGATTATCTCCTCAGCCAAAGCCCTATATTCAGCCGCCGACCGGCTTTCGGGGGCATAGGTGAAAACCGGCTGACCGGCACTGGGGGCCTCAGCCAACCTTACGCATCTGTGAATAACCGTATCGAACACCAAATCGCCGAAATATTCCCGCATTTGCCTTTGAGTCTGACTGCTCAGCAGCCTCCTTTTTTCCACAAAAGTCAGCAATAATCCCAAGATTTTTACATTGCAAGGTTGCAAATGCTTTTTGATAATGTTCGTTGTCTCGAATAGCTGTTTTAGGCCTTCCATTGCATAGTATTCCACCTGCACAGGCACGACAACATCAGTGCTGGCAACAAATGAGTTAAGTGTCAATAGGCTAAGCGACGGCGGGCAGTCGATAACACAAATATCATATTTGTCCTTTACTGTTTTGAGCTTCTCACTCAGGACGAATTCTCTGCCGACTATGCTGGCCAGCTCAATCTCGGCCCCCGAAAGCAGAACATTACTTGGTGCCAGATCAAGCCGCTCGATTTTCGTGCTGACTATAATTTCGGAGATTGTGGGTTGGGCCTTCATAAGAGCATTATAAATGGTCATAGTCAGGCTATCCGGATCATAGCCGAACCCTATCGTGCTGTGACCTTGTGGGTCGAGGTCAACTATCAGCGTCTTCTTGCCTTTCTCGGCAAAGGCAACCGAGAGGTTCACTGCCGTAGTTGTTTTGCCGCAACCGCCTTTTTGATTTGCTATTGCTAATATTCTCATATTTTCTTTCCGTAAAGTTTCATCGAGGCCTTATCGGCGATTTTACCGTCCTGCGAAAGGAGTCCTTCGAGCTGCTGTTTTTTGACAACAGTCGCCACATCCAAACTTACTTGATAGCCTGAATCGTCCTGCCCCGAGCGCGTTATTGAGAACTTGTCCACAAAGAGGACCGGCCGATGTCGCTCCAGAGCATTCAGGAATGTAGCAAACTGATTAAACCCCCCAATAAAGCTGATAACAATGAGGTTCTCGCGAATGTACTTAGCCTCAGTTATTGTTGACGGTCCCCGGCCGTCTTTGCTTTTGATGCTGAACGAAGCGACGTTCTTCTCGTTGGCAATTTGACTTATATCAAACGTCAGATTAGCCGAATCCTCGAAATCGATAACAAAATCCTGCAGCCTGCTTTGTAAACGCTCGATTTGCTCAGTCAACCGGATTTTGGTTTCCTTTCGTGCTGCTCTTAGTGCAGACTCGTACACCTGTTTTCTCTCAGCGAGCTTGTTTTCGATGCTTTTTTCGTAGTTCTTTTGGGGCCCTAACACAAGCATATAGGCAAGCAAGAATATTACAAAGCAGGCTGCCCATATCAATCCTACTGTCATAAAGCGTTGTCGAATTTGCATAGTTTTGGGTCGTTTAGCCGGCACAACTTTATGTTGTCGAACTGTTATAAGTTTGGATTGTTGAGCTGGCGCAGCTTTGGGCAACGATGGCGTAACTTGATTAGTCTTTGAGGCTTGTGGCTGCTGCGGCTCCGGAGTAAGCGGCTTTGGCTCGGCATAGACGAGGTGCTCTTGGTCAATTTTGAGTAATGATTGCATAGCTTTATAAGCTTTTGAGACCCGGGGCTTTTGCAGCTCTGTGGCCGGCGGTTTTGGCTCAATATAGCCGGTCTGCTCCGCAGAAGAGGTGCCGATAGGCTTCTGTCCACCGTCGGTTTGTGGAGTCGGTACCCCCTTGAAAATCGATGAGATTTTCTTTTGGAGTCCTGCCTTTTCCCTTTCATGTCCTGACATTTATTATTTACTCCCGACCAAAGCCCGGTCTTCGATTACCTGCTCAGCCGAATCCTTGCCATTGATTATCTCCTCAGCCAAAGCCCTGTATTCAGCCGCCGACCGGCTTTCGGGGGCATAGGTGAAAACCGACTGACCCGCACTGGGTGCTTCAGCCAACCTTACGCATCTGTGAATAACCGTATTAAAAACCAAAGAGCCAAACAATTCCCGCATTTGCTTTTGAGCCTGACCGCTCAGCAGCCTCCTTTTTTCCACAAAAGTCAACAATAATCCTAAGATTTTTACATTGCAATCGTGCAAATGCTCTCCGATAACGTTCGCTGTCTCGAATAGCTGTTTTAGGCCTTCCATTGCATAGTATTCCACCTGCACAGGCACGATAACACCAGTGCTGGCAACAAGTGCGTTAAGGGTCAATAGGCTAAGCGACGGCGGGCAGTCAATAACACATATATCATATTTGTCCTGTACTGTTTTGAGCTTCTCAGTCAGGACGAATTCTCTGCCAACCACGGTGGCCAGCTCAATTTCGGCGCCTGAAAGCAGAACATTACTTGGTGCCAGATCAAGCCGCTCGACTTTCGTGTCCACTACAATTTCGGACATTGTGGGTTGGGCCTTCATAAGAGCATTATAAATGGTCATAGTC
>JAIVYN010000228.1:0-5963 GCA_048635425.1 Candidatus Aegiribacteria sp. | reverse complement strand
GTGGTATTTCAATATAGCCGTTCGTACTGAGCGGTAAATCATACTGGCTTATCTGGTAATTCTTCGGCAAATCAGGGTAGTAATAGCTCTTTCTGTCCCACTTGGTGAATTTTGCTATCTCGCAGTTAAGGGCCAGCCCGACAAGAACAGCGTACTCGAAGGCCTGCTTATTCATCACCGGCAAAACGCCGGGCATACCAAGACACACAGGACAGACCCTGCTGTTGGGTTTCCGGCCAAATTCCACCGCACAAGCGCAGAACATTTTGCTCTTCGTGCACAATTGCACGTGGATTTCCAAGCCGACTATAACTTTGTATTGCAACTCAGCCATTTTCCCACTCAATCAAATATAGCCACGAATTAGCACGAATTTAACACTAATTTAAGGCAAACCTATTACAAAATGGCTATATGACAAACCTTTCATATTCGAAGCTCTTCTTTGCAACATTCAGTATCATAGCTAAACCGACAATTTTGTAAGACAATTCTTTATAAATAATATTTTTGCCATTCGTGCTCATTCGTGAAAATTCGTGGCTAAACAATTGGTGGTTTCTTTTTGTGCCAGTCGGTTTGGTTCTCGAACATTCTGGCTATTCGGAGTAACTTTTGCTCGCCGAAAGCCGGGGCAAGTATCTGCAGGCCGATTGGCAGATTATCCTGGTCGAATCCGCAAGGGACACTGATACCAGGAATGCCGGCCAAGTTGACGGCTATGGTATAAATATCGGAAAGATACATCGTCAGAGGGTCGTCGATCTTTTCGCCGATTTTGAAAGCAGTCGTGGGGGAAACGGGCATCATAATGCAATCGCATCTTTCAAAGGCGCTGGTGAAATCAGAGCGTATCAAATTCCTAACTTTCAGCGCTTTCAAATAATAAGCATCATAATAACCACTCGACAGCGCATAGGTCCCCAGCATTATTCGTCTTTTGACTTCTTTTCCGAACGCCTCGGCGCGGGATTTGGAATAGACCTCGATATAATTTTCCGCCTTTTGGCTGCGATGGCCGTAATGCACACCGTCATACCGGGCCAGATTGCTCGATGCCTCAGCGGTAGCTACGACATAATAGGCGGCAATGGCGTAATCCAGATGAGGCATATTTATTTCAATGATTTCGGCTCCGAGCTTTTTATATAGACCTATCGCCTCGCTGAGGGCCTTTTGCACTTGCTCATCGGCACCGGCCACGAATTCCGGCACAATCGCTATTTTGAGTTTCTTTAGCGGCTCATCGAGGTTTTCAAGATAATCACAGACAGGCGCAATAGCTTCTTCAACGCTGGTGCTGTCGGCGGGGTCGTGGCCGGCAATGACATTCATCATCAACGCCGAATCGGCCACTGTTTGCGTTATTGGCCCGATCTGGTCCAGACTCGAACCATAAGCCACAAGTCCGAATCGAGAAACTCGGCCGTATGTCGGCTTTAAGCCCACTACGCCACAGAAGCTGGCAGGCTGACGAATCGAGCCGCCCGTATCGGAGCCGAGTGCCGCAAAACACAACCGCCCTGCCACGGCAGCGGCTGGGCCGCCACTGCTTCCGCCAGGCACACGAGAGGTATCCCAGGGATTGACTGTCTGCTTTAGGCCCGAGTTCTCCGTGCTCGAACCCATCGCAAACTCATCCATATTCGCTTTGCCGACTATTACCGCATCGGCAGCCAACAGCTTTTCAACAACCGTGGCATTGTAAGGGGCGTGGAAATTTTCCAGTATCCGAGAAGCGCAGGTAGTAGCTCCGAAAGTGGTGCACATATTATCTTTTACGGCGAGAGGCACACCGGCCAGCTCCCCCACCGATTCACCGGCCGCTACACGCCGGTCAACATCCACAGCGGTTTCCAATGCTTTGTCGTGGTAAGTGCTAATGTAAGCGCCAACGACCGGCTCAAGCTTGTCTATCCGCTGAAAAACAGCCTCCGTCACCTCAACGCTGCTTATTTTGCCGGCTGCGATTGTGTCACGCAATTCTTTTGCACTCAGGTCTTCCATCACTACAAATCATCAGTTATTTTTTCTTTTGACTTTTACGCTGCTCAAGAAACCAATCGTAAAGTTTCTGGTTATTGTAGGTTTCGGTCCAGGAGTCATGGCCGGCGTCGGGATAGATTGTGAATTTGGCATTTCCGCCACGATTTCTTATGGCATTGACCATTTCTTCAGATTCCTCGAGGGGAACGGTCTTGTCTTTTGCCCCGTGGAAAACCCAGACGGGTATATCTTTGAGTCTCATAGCCATGAAGCGTTTTCCCCCGCCGCAAATGGGTGCAATAGCGGCAAACCGCTCAGGATGCGCAGAGGCCAGAGACCAGGTGCCGTACCCGCCCATGCTCAAACCCGTAAGATAAATCCTTTGCTTATCGACCTTATACCGGGCAACGATATCATCCAAAAGGTTTATCAGCACTTCAACTTTATCTGTCCACCAATCACCTGTCGGACACTGCGGAGAGACCACGATAAAAGGAAAATCCTTTTGATTTTCAACTATCTTCGGCGGGCCGTGTACCTTTACCTTTTTTAAATCACTGCCGCGTTCGCCGGCCCCGTGCAGAAACATTATCAAGGGCCACTGCTGCTTTTTTTGACCGTAGCCGTCCGGCAGAAACAACAAATAATTACAGCTTAAAGTTTTGGTTATCTCCTTTTCAAACGTCTGGGAATGCTGACTACCCGGCGGAACAGGACCCATTTTGCTTTTCTCCATCTGCGCACAACCAATTAACAATAAAGACATAAATACAGAACATGTTAAATAACTGACCTTCATTTCTAAATACCTCCGAATATAATTTGTATTAACTCTCTCTTATGCGCCGGAACTATCATCGAGTATTTTCGGTACTTTGAAGAACTCCCCATCCCGCTGGGGCGCATTGGCCAATGTCTTTTCCGTTCCAAGTGACTCTTTGGCGCAATCTTCGCGCAAAACATTGCTAATCGGCAGGCAATGTGCCAACGGCTCAACATCGGAAGTGTCAAGCTCATTCATTTTCTCTACGTAGTCAAGGATTGCGCTTAACTGACCTGTAAATTCCTCAATTTCCGCTTCGGTCAATTCCAGCCGAGATAATTTGGCGACCTTTCTGGCCTGTTCCTGGTCGATTTTTTTGGCCATTTTTCAATCCCTGCTTAAAGAAAAAGCGAGGCAGAACCGGCCCCGCTTCAAAGAAAATCCTCTATGGAAAATGCTTTTGTCAGCCGGCGTCCTTCTCGGCGGGTTTGTAATTTCGCTTGGGGGGCTTTTGCACAAGGCCCATACGAATGGCTTTGGCTGAGACTTTAATTCTGCAAACCTTGCCGTCAACGACAGCCCGAACCTTTTGTATATTGGGCTTAAACTTTCTCTTGGTAATGCCGGTAACTTTTTTACCAACACCGCCAAGATGCTTTGCCTTACCCCGCCGGGCTATACTTTTGCCGGCCACCGTTCGCTTACCGGTAAAGAAACATACTCTCGACATCGAATGCGCTCCTGTTCAATTTAACGTATATTAGGGTCATTACCCCATATAGAAATTTCAAATATACAATTTCGCTCGATAATTGCAAGTGCAAATGAGATTTTAATGCAAAAAAGCATTCTATAGCCTCAAAAGGCATTTTTATCAGGACATGCTTTATACTCTACCGGTTTTGCATTTCAACCGATATACCTTATAATTGACAGGTTGTTTCGTAGATTTATACAAACATCAATTTCCCGGATGGTTTTGACGGATATGACTTTATGAATATTTTGGGAATATCGGCCTTCTACCATGACAGTGCGGCAGCGCTTCTTAGTGATGGCGAAATTATTGCCGCCGCCCAGGAGGAGCGATTTACACGAAAAAAGCATGACAATCAATTCCCGACAAATGCGGTCGAGTATTGCCTTGAAGCCGGCCGGCTCACTGCTAAGAAGCTCGATTATGTGGTTTTTTATGAAAAGCCGCTTCTGAAATTCGAAAGGCTGCTCGAAACCTACATCGGTTATGCCCCCCGAGGTTTTAAGCAGTTCCTGATGGGTATGCCGTTGTGGCTTCGGCTGAAGCTGCATTTGCCCCGGGAAATGGACAGGGCTTTGCACAACAAGTACAAGGGCCGCTATGTTTTCACCGAACATCACGAATCCCACGCCGCAAGCGCCTTTTTCCCCTGCCCTTTCGATGAGGCCGCTATTCTTACAATGGACGGCGTCGGCGAATGGGCAACGGCAAGCTTCGGCACGGGCAGGGGCAACAAAATTGAATTGACACACGTGATGCATTTCCCTCATTCATTAGGGCTGCTTTATTCTGCTTTTACATACTTTACCGGCTTTCGGGTCAACTCGGGGGAATACAAAATGATGGGCCTGGCGCCGTACGGCGAACCAAAATACTCCGAACTCATATTAGATAAATTAATCGACCTGAAGGAGGATGGCTCGTTCCGTTTGAACATGTCGTATTTTCCTTATTGTCATAAAACTGTAATGACCGGCTCGAGATTCGAGAAGCTTTTCGGTGGCCCTGGGCGCGATCGCGAGACGCCCTTGACCCAACGGGAAATGGACATTGCAGCGTCCATCCAGGCTGTTACTGAAGAGATTATGCTCCGGGCCGTCAGGCACGTGCATAATCGAACAGGTATGAAGAACCTGGTATTAGCCGGTGGTGTGGCTCTGAATTGTGTTGGGAACGGTCGTATTTTGCATGAAGGCCCATTCAATAAAATCTGGATTCAGCCTGCTGCCGGCGACGCCGGCGGGGCATTAGGAGCAGCATTGTTTGTTTGGTACCAATTGCTGAATAATGAGCGGAGAGTTGACGGCCAGGATAAACAGCAAGCATCTTTGCTTGGTCCTGCTTATAGTAACGAACAAGTCCGCCTGTTTCTGGATTCTGTCAACGCAAAGTATCACACATACAACGATGAAGAACAATTACTCGATAAGGTCACTGATTTGATAAACGAAGGCAAAGTCATCGGCTGGTTTCAGGGACGTATGGAGTTTGGGCCCCGGGCATTAGGAAACCGCAGCATCATTGGTGATGCCCGCAGTGAAAAAATGCAGTCAATAATGAACCGCAAGATCAAGCTCCGCGAGTCTTTTCGTCCCTTCGCTCCCTGTGTGCTTCGGGAAGATGTGGCGAACTATTTTCAGATGAGACCTGAAGAAGACAGCCCTTATATGCTGTTAGTTGCATCAATTCAAGAGGCGAAACGCTTAACACCGGATTTGCCGATTGAATCGCTCAAAGGGCTGGAAAAACTAAAGGTCAAACGCAGCGTCGTGCCGGCTATTACCCATGTGGATTATTCGGCACGTATCCAGACTGTCGATTCGCAGCGTCACCCAAAACTACACCGTCTTATGAGTTTATTTAAGGAAAAAACCGGCTGTCCGGTGATTATCAATACAAGTTTTAACATTCGGGGCGAACCGATTGTCTGTTCGCCGGAGCATGCGTACCGCTGCTTTATGGCAACAAATATGGATGTTTTGGTGATGGAAAATCAGTTGCTTTCCAAAGAAGAGCAACCAGAGGCAAAACAGCATGAAATAGACGAATATAAAGCCCAGTTTGATTTGGATTAGGCTTTGTCTGAAAACTATACCGTCGGCTCGAGAGCGAGCGGTTTTGGCTCTGGCAAGGACGTCGAAGCAGGCGTATTTGAATAATACGTCGATGCAGACGGACGCAGCCAGAGACAAAACAAGCCGCTCGAAGCCAGGTACGAGTTTTCAGACACAGCCAAGATTATAGGCCCAAGGAGAATAATATAAGATGTCTTTAGTTGAGATAGACTGGCACCCGAAACGCAAGCAACTGCGAAGCTTTGGTAAAATCGCCCTGATAGCAACGGCCATTATTTCTTTGTTGTTATATTTGCTTAAGGGAGTTGCAATTCAATGGGCTTTGATTATCTTTGCCGTCGGTTTAATCATTTTTCTCAGCAGCATTATCTCATTAAGGCTT
>JAIVYN010000227.1:0-6010 GCA_048635425.1 Candidatus Aegiribacteria sp. | reverse complement strand
CAAGACCCTTTTGGGACTGTGCGTAATTTTTGAGAAAAGCAATGCTTTTTTCGAGCCGATTTAACAGCCCTTCGATGTCTTTAGGCCGTTCGGCTGCGGCACCAAGCTCAGGGAAGTCCCTGCTGAGAATCGCCTCGTCTGCGTTGAGGATATGACAAATGCCCTCATGCTGCAGGGCTTCGAGAAGCTCGGACGCCTGCGTGCGATGACTGACAATTATGACTTTTGCCATCTGCGCAATGGCCATAGTTAGCCTCTTAAGTAATCCATTACTTTTGCGGCCGCTGTGGCCATTTTATTAGCGGTTTTTTCGCGCAATTGCCGGCGTTGGTCTTCGGCCTGGGCTTTAAGCCGCTCAACTTCCGCGTTTGCTTGTGACTTTGCTTCGGCGATAGCAGCTTCGGCTGCTTCTTTCCTTTGCTGCTCGGCTTCGGTCATAGCTGCAAGCCGATTCTCTCTGGCCTTTTCAGACTGCCTGACCGCCTCAGCCTTGGCCTGTTCGATAATTTCCTGGGCTTGTGCTTCGGACTGCTTGATTTTCTTTATTAATTCCATTCGCATCCCTGCTATTTTAAACCCCATTTCAGAAAGCCGACAGATTATACTATTATTCGGCAAATAACAACAAAATAGCTAAAAGAAATTTTATATTATAGGAGATTAATGAGCCACAGAGGAGACGGAAGACAGAAGACGAAGGACAGCATTAGTAGATTAGAGATTAGAGGATTAGTCGATTAGGTTATCAGGTGAACAGGAAATCAGATGGCATCGCCGTAAGGCGTCCTGTGGAGTTATAAGGACACCAGGTTATCAGATAAAAGGACAGGAGGCAGAAGACAGGAGACAGGATTCTCAATGCTGGATTCTCGATACGCTCAAGATAGTGAATGGGGATAGGAGGTAGTGTTAAAAAACAGCTTATACGTAAAGCGCGTACGCGCTTTACGTATAACAATTATGAATTTCCAAAAAGCTGAATTCAAAACGAGCCACAGAGAAGACAGAAGTCAGAAGACGGAAGACAGAATAGAGGAGACAGGATGCTCGATTCCCGATACTGGATTATCGTAAGATGGTGAGTAGTTAATTGGTGAATGGTGAGTGGGGAGATTGAAGACGGATGGCAGATGACAGCATAGTATATTATACCTTGCAGTGCGAGGTATGGCTTGATATTTCGGCTGGTGGTTGAAGGCAGGTCCATTCGACTACCCCTTCGGCCCATTCGACTACCCCTTCGACTCCTTCGATAAAACTCAGGACAGGTACGCTCAGGGCTGCGGCTAATTCAGGGCAGGCTCTGCTCAGGGCTAACGCTACTTCGTGTGTTTCGGATTTGTGCTTTGTAATTTCCTCCTTGCTCATTCTTTTGTTTGGCCTTAACAATCAATCGCAAGAAAAAAGCTTATACGTAAAGCGCGTACGCGCTTTACGTATGACAATTATGAATTTCCAAAAAGCCGAATTCGAAAACAAGAGCCCTCCCATTCGATCCTTCGGCGTTGCTACCGTCTTCGCTGATCCGCCTTCGATGTCATTTCTTCGCCAAGGCTACGAAGGAACCAGCTACGGCGGACAAGCGATTCTCGATGCAAAATACGAGATACGTGCGTCATCCGGCGCCGCATCGACGGACTTCACGCACGACGACATACGAGCGACGAGATCAGACCACGAAAACACAAAATCTAAGATGACTTTTCACACGCTCTGTTTACCGTGTCCGTTGGAGTGAACGTTTAGATCGTTTTTATCATGTGAATTGTTAGCTATTGGTATCTATATATTCCAAGTACCTATGTATAAGTTGTTGGGCTATATCTCTTACTTGATTTTTTTCTGCATTTGTTGCATCACGTAATTGACCTGGGCTTTTACCTCTATGTCTACCCTGCGTAAGTGGTTCTGTGTTGGCTAATTTTCTCAAACGCTCAATTTTTTTTCTCGAAATACCTAAAGCATCTTTTAATCCTTTTTCATTGCCAAATTTTCCACAAAGGCTTTCTTTTATTTCATATAGATGTATGAATTCATTTGAATGATCGTTGACAGCATTATTGTAACTATTGAGAATGGAACCGACTATGCTATCAGCTTTTTTGTAAGTAGCAGCTAATTGAGCAAAACGTCTTTTTTTCACTATTCTCTCTGTCCTTGTATCTTCAATGATATTACCGTACTTATCCTTGATTGTTAAATCGAGATTAGCGGTAACTTTACATTCTAATTCTAACGGATCAGGATATATCGTAACGTCCTTTCGACCACCCGGACGTAGACGAGACATTGAAGGTTTGGAAAGATGGAAAGGTTCGAAATTAAGCGTCTGTGAACCCAAAAAGAGAGCATTGACTTCTTCATGAATATCGAGTCTTGCATCTTTTTTTGAATCATAGAACTCTGGTGATACTGTTGCTTTTATATTTCCATTATTAATTTCAATTTTGTAATCATCATTTTCTATTAGAAAAGGACCTTCAAAGAAGTCGATAGGGTTGTATTTCCACTCCAAAATTATTTTTTCACCGTTATCCATAGATATTGTATTTTATTTTGATCGTTCTAACGTTTTGGCTTACCAGCGCCGCGTATGAGGAGTCCTCTCGCAGCCATTGGTTCAGTACCCAAGATTGGTGGGCTTCAAGCCCACCCTACAATCTGGTTAGGGGGCTTTCTTTCCAAGAAGACCACGGAGCCGTTCGATCTCTGCAAGGAGCTCTGGAACAAACTGCCGGGCTTCTCTGATAAAATCAAAATCGAAGACAACGTCACCAACAAGTTGAGTGTCTGTCAATTCAACCCAAAACCTATGATTGCCATCAGCTTTTAGTTGGATGTTTCGGGGACCAGTCGGGATTGTCTCGAATCCCAAACGATTGAGATCTGGATCGTCAGTTTCTTCCTCGCCAAAGGTGTAGCCCCACGACCATGGGGCAGGACTTGCCTTGGCAATAGTTTCTTCGATTTCTTTCAGACGTTCTTCACTTAGCATAATGGGCTCCTTCCCTGATTACTGATTATATGGTTTCCGTATGATCCTCTGGCTCTGGCACATTTGTCGGATAAATCTCAACTTTTGACCACAAAATGCTTCTCATACCAACAAAATTTAAGATTCTTTTTCTGGGTCCTTTATGAATCCCTCTTCCATCAGCATTTTAGTTTCTTCTCTTGCCTTTTTTATGATTGATTCGGCTGTTTTGTACAGCTCTTCCCGTGTCATAACTTTTTCAGCTATTCCCTGCTCGATGGCCTTGGAGCCGACGGCGGCGGCCTCGCGCGGAAAGACTTCCCATTCATCCATTGAGGGAATTATGTAGTCTTCACTTAGTCCCTTATCTTCAGCGGTCCTTGCCAATTCCATTGCTGCTTCGATACACATTTCGTCGGTTATTGTTTTGGCCCTTACATCAAGAGCTCCCCTGAAGATGCCGGGGAAGCCGAGGGAATTATTTACCTGGTTCGGGAAATCACTGCGCCCGGTTGCGACGATTCTGGCACCTGCTTTTTTTGCCTCCCACGGCCATATTTCGGGCACCGGATTGGCACATACGAACACAATAGAGTCTTTTACCATTTTTGAAATCCATTGGCCTTTAACCGAATTCGGCCCGGGCTTTGAAAGGGCAATCAGCACATCCGCCCCCTGCAGCGCTTCGGCGATTGGACCCTCGAAGCCAAGCTCATTGGTAATCCGGCAGATATTTAATTTTTCCTTTAGAGAAGGATTGTCCCTTATGTCAGAGCGATTCTTGTGAAGCGGGCCTTTGCTGTCATACATAATACATTTTTTTGCATCGGCCCCGGCCTGAAAAATAATATCCGAAATCCTTATATTAGATGCGCCCGCCCCCATAAAAACGATTTTTACATCCCCAATATTCTTACCAACAACCTTCAAGGCATTAACAAGGCCGGCAAGGGTGACCGTTGCGGTCCCCTGCTGGTCGTCGTGCCATACCGGTATCGGGCTTTCCTTTCTCAATCTGTCGAGTATATAAAAGCACTTGGGCTGAGCAATATCTTCAAGATTAATCCCTCCGAAAGAAGGGTGTAATAACAGGACAGTTTCTATAAACTTATCGGGGTCTTTCGTGTCAAGGCATATTGGAAATGCATCAACGCCGCCGAGATACTTGTAGATTAGAGCTTTTCCCTCCATAACGGGAAGGGCCGCCTGGGGCCCTATATCTCCAAGCCCTAATACCCTGGTGCCGTCACTAACGACGGCAACGGTGTTCCATTTACTGGTCAGCTCGTAAACCATTTGGGGATTTTTAACAATGTCTCTGCACGGCGATGAGACACCGGGGGTGTACCATACGTCAAAATCATGCAAGTCTTTCACGCGGCACTTAGGTGTTACAGCTATCTTGCCTTTGTAATATGAATGAAGTTCTGAAGCTATTTCTAATGGTTTTGTTGCTCTCGCCAGGAGCTCTTCTTCGCTGTATTCCATAATGTCAACACTTCTTCCTGTTTCTTAAATAGTATCTGTTGCGGAAACAGTATTTGTCATTCCCGCGGAAGCGGGAATCCAGTTTTTCGCTCTGGACCCCTGCTTTCGCAGGGGTGACATCGTCGATTTTCGTTTTCCGCAACAGGAACTAAATAAGTGAGTTATAGAGTTCTCTGATTACCCGATAATACTTTTACACGATACTTTAATCGCTACAAAAAGAGACGCATTCTATTGTTCTTGTTTTTCTGTGTCAATACGCCATTCAAGGACACCGCCGGACAAGTTTAGCTGCAATCGTACCTCCAGGCGCAGCGAGCTTGTTTGCACCGGGTCGAATTTAACATTATTGAACTTATCCTTTTCCAAACCGTAGTCGCCGGCGTTTGATACCTGCTTCCACTGGTCAGCGTCCTTATATAACACTCGCCAGGATTTCGGAATTCGACATCCTCCTCTGTTCGTATCGTCGAACCAGTAAACCGATACGCCGGAGACTTTTCTCGGCTGCTCGAAATCGTACTGCACCCATTCGGTTGTGCCTTTGTGGTCCCACCACGTGAAACGCGGAATGCTGTGGTCGTTTGAATTCTTAGGCAGCAACTTGTCGCTGAGCGCAGCAACTGTGTCGCCATCCCAGCAGTGCGAGGCGGTAGCGGGCAGCGATTTCGGTGGCGGCTCCCACTGGTGGGCATCGGGGCCGGTGCCGATGGTCGGGAAGGCGGAAATCCGTAACCGGGCGCAGCCCATCGGGACCAGCTTTACGGTCTCGGTCAGCTCGTCGGATTTGACAGGGCTTTGCTGGAGCTTGCCGACCAGGCCGAGGTGGTCTTTCTGCCAGGCCGGTATCTTTTTGGCTTTGGCACGCAATTCAATCGGTGCAGCAATAGCCTCGAAAGGCTGGTCGTCATCGGGCCAGGCCTTGTACACGACCCGGAACGATGAGGTCGGGTCCTTTTCTTTCAAGACAAGCCCATAGTTCCACGGGGTTGTGGGATGTATTTCCCAGGCGGGCCATTTGTCGGTGCCCCCGGCCCTTACGTACTTTTCGCCAATCTTCAATGAGTAGGTAAGAGGCCCGCGGTTGACCGATACGCTGTTTTTATTTTTCGTCCACTTCGTCAGTGTAATTTTCATTGGCAGACTAAGACTTACCCTGTCGCCGTCCATCCACTTGCGGTCAATCAGGATATATGCTCCGGGACGGGCTTCGACTGCTGCTTTTTTGCCGTTGATTATCAGCTTTGGCTTTTCGCACCAGCCGGGCACGCGCAGATAAAGCGGGAAGCTGACCGGCTTGCCGGTTGTGACTGTTAGCTGGATGCTCTCGTCGAATGGGTAGCGTGTCTTCTCTGTTATAGTAACCTCAGTGCCGTCACCGACCTTTGCTGTAACCTGAGAAGGTGCATATAGCACGGCAGCCAGGCCGTTGCCGCCGGTGGCCATCCATAGGTGTTCGGCGTAATAAGGCCAGCCGTGGCCGGTGTTATGCTGACAGCAGCGATGAATATGCGGATTGAACAGTAACATAGGCCCTTTGTTTTGCAG
>JAIVYN010000226.1:0-5996 GCA_048635425.1 Candidatus Aegiribacteria sp. | reverse complement strand
TGAGGGAAGCAGCCGGTGCGTCCGTAGTCGCTGTGGGTTTTCCCTATTTAGCTGCCTCTTCGGCGCTGGGTCTGGCGGGGGCCGTTGCGGCGAGTAACAGGATTGTAATGGGCGCTATCGGTGTGGGTGGGCAGGGGACGCGGCACGTGGGCGGGGGAATATGGGTGCAGGGCGGAGGCTTTCTCAGTAAGCCGGAGGTGCAGTTTGTGGCGGTCTGCGATGTAAATGCCAACAATCGCAATCGAGCGCGTGACATTGTCAACAAATATTACAACAACAACGACTGTGCGAGCTATAATGATTTTCGGGAGCTTACGGCACGGGGGGATATCGATGCGGTATTAGTTGCAACTCCTGACCACTGGCATGTTCTGACATCTATCGCTGCTGTAAAGGCGGGTATGGATGTTTACTGTGAGAAGCCGCTGTCGCTTACTATCAGACAGGCCAGAGAGATGGCTGATACGGTTAAAAGATACGGGCGGATATTCCAGACGGGTACTCAGCAGCGTTCGTGGCGGGAATTTAGGTTTGCCTGTGAGCTGGTTCGCAACGGGTACATAGGTGAAGTGAAATCGATAACGGTCAATGTTGGCGGGCCGCCTCAATGGTCATGTAATGCGCCTGGGGAACCGGAGCCGGAATGGCTTAACTGGAATATGTGGTTAGGTCCGGCTCCGTGGAGGCCTTATACCTCGAAGATTGCGCCCGGGGGGTGGATGGGTTATCGAGATTATTCGGGCGGTGAGATGACCAACTGGGGGGCGCACATGTTCGATACGGCACAGTGGGCTATGGGGATGGATGACAGCGGGCCGGTGGAAATTATTCCGCCGGACGGCAAGGATTATAAAGTGCTCACATACAAATATGTCAACGGTACTATTATGACGCGCGATAAGATAAGCAGAGAGGTGCCGGGCGTATTGTTTACGGGGACCGAAGGGAAGATTGAGGTCAGCCGGGAGCATTTGATAACGGAGCCGGAAAATCTGGTCAGGCAAAAACTCGGGCCTGACGAGATTCATCTGTACGAAAGCAAAAATCATCCGGACAATTTCCTGCAATGTATCCGCACCCGCGAAAGACCAGCGAGTGACGCTGAAGTCGGATGTCGATCCATTACGGTCTGCCATTTGGGTAATATTGTATACTGGCTCAAACGGCCGTTAAGGTGGGACCCTGAAAAAGAACGATTTTTAAATGACGCGGAGGCGGATAAAATGAAAGCGAGAGCTATGCGAGCGCCGTGGAGACTCTGAAATTTACTATTGAATATTTACTATTGACTATTTTTTCTTGCCATAGGCGACAATCACGTTCATAATAGAATCAGCAGAGGCGGAATTTTTTACCATTGATATGCAAACATCACTGCACTGGAAATAATTTAGTTAGTTTGATTAACAAAAAGTCCGCCAAATAAGCGACGGATAAATGTTGTATAGCTTTGCCACAGGTATTATTATGTTAGAGGTAGAAAATGAAACGAAACATTATAGCAATAATTTATGATTTTGATGGAACGTTGAGTCCTCAGCCTATGCAGGAGTACACTGTCTTTCCACAGTTGAATATAAAACCTCAGGAATTTTGGGAAGAAGTGAAAAAAGAGAATACCAAGATTAAAGGTGAGCAGATAATCACTTATATGATGTTAATGTTAAGGAAAGCCAATCAAGCATCTTTGCGAATTAGTAAATCCGATTTAGGAAAAATGGCGTCAAAAATTCAATATTTCCCTGGAGTAACAACGTTTTTTCCCAGAATCAACAAATTTGTTGATGCAGAGTCGAACAATAAAATTAAAGTAAGGCACTATATAATATCTTCTGGTTTAAAAGAAATCTTAGGTAGAACCAGAATTAAGGATTATTTTCACAATATTTTTGCATCTGAATATTACTACAATCAATATCGTGCCCCAATTTATCCAAAACTTGTTGTCACTGACACAGTAAAAACACAGTTCTTATTCAGAATAAACAAAGGGAGAGAAAAATTAACTGAGAATATAAACGAATTTATGGCTGAAGGAGATCGTCCAGTTCCATTTTCGAATATCATTTATATAGGAGATGGGATGACTGATGTTCCCTGTATGACAGTAACCACAAAGAACGGAGGTTATTCTATCGCTGTTTTTAACCGGCGAAAGAGAAAAAGCTTACAGGTATGTAAAACTTTATTTAAAAATGCCCGAGTTGATTATATTGCAGAAGCTGATTATAATAGAGATAGTGAACTCGACAAATTTTTGAAAA
Source organism: Candidatus Aegiribacteria sp. (assembly GCA_048635425.1). Taxonomy (GTDB): domain Bacteria; phylum Planctomycetota; class Phycisphaerae; order Sedimentisphaerales; family Anaerobacaceae; genus NIOZ-UU13. The sequence goes on along the minus strand of JAIVYN010000226.1, from coordinate 3,732 downwards.
TTATATTAAAAACTATAATGCAGGGCATAATCTTTTATAATAAGCAAAGAGATATGGTAATCAGGAGAAACATAAAATAAAGAAAGGGAAAGCATGAGAAAAAAAGCAAAACATCGTTCTAAGACAAAAAAACAAGTTAACGATGTTTTTGGATGCAGGTCAGAGAATTTGAAGTCTTTTGTGTCTGCAGGAAGGATTCCTAAACAAACACATTTTGCAATAAGCGCGAAGAAAGGAAATTATATCAGCAAATAAAGCTATAATAACTCAATCCAGTGAACTCTGACTTGCTAATACTCGACGCTAATTTGTGCGTTGTATGTTTTTTAATCAGTTCGGTGATATAGGACGGGCCCTTCGGCAGGCTCCCATCTTCGCTGAAGCTTCGGAGGGCAAGCAAGGCACAAGAGCAGATGGAAGAATAGCAAATCCTAAACCCTAAGCTCTAAATTCTAAACAAATTCAAATAACCAAGATTCAAATTTTCAGAACAAGAAGAACCCTGCGATAAATTGCGGGGCTAAATATAAAGGATTCCTCGCGTTGGCACCCCCACGTGAAACGTGGGGCTAAATATCTGGATTCCCGCTCCTTTGGCCCATTCGACCCTTCAACATCGTTCAGGGCGGGCAAAGCTCCCACCTTCGCCGAGGCTTCGGAGGGCAAGCAAGGCAGACATTGCTCAGGACAGATTTCGCGGGAATGACGGATAGAATTAAGAATTGGTGGGGCAAGCCCCAGCCTACGGATATGTCGGTATAAAATGATAAGACCAATTCAACCACACAACCCATTCACGCCGGACGCCGAGAAACGTTGGAAGGTTATTCCAGAATGGGCACAGCGGGAAATCCTCTGCAACGTATTCTGCAGTAGATGCTTGGGTTCAGTACCCATTGTCCTTGAGAAAGCAGAAATGAGGCGAGACGAACTGATCTTAGGGGGTAAATGTCAGCATTGCGGCAAAGACATCTGCCGAGTTGTTGAACCTGAGAACGAATAGTCACAGTGGTGCGAAATATCGCCCCCTATAGGGTTGTTACAAAGTATTAGGTGCGTAAGCTAAATAAATATACAAGTATGTTAACTCATCACACGAAGGGAAACTTATGAACAAAAATACCAAAAGAACCATATTTATTTGGATTGCTGTGGTGCTGATTCTGACAATAACGGCCGAGGCACGCGCGGGTGAAGGTCTTAAGCTGGAAAAGGCCGGTACTGAAAAAGTTTATTTTACACACAACGGCAAACTGCTGTTGTCCTTTGGGGGGCTGTCGGACTTTATTTTCTATGCAGCGGAAGATGCTTATGACTATAAGCTGTGGGCCGATTGGGGCGCTGAGCAGGGGATTAACCATATTCGGGCCTATCCGCCTTTGAGCTGGAAACATGTCGAAAAGTTTACGAAAGAAAACGGCGGGTCTTTGGATAATATGTTGTTCCCGTATAAAGAAACAAGACGCGGAAGCCGACAATTCGACCTGACTAAATTTGATGAACAATACTGGCGACACTTTCGGCGACAGTGCGAATACCTCGAATCCAAAGGCATCATCGTTCACCTGTTGATGTGGAACGGCTGGCAGTTGCGGGCAAGTGATACCCCCGGGCGCAATAAGTCGGATATTGACTGGGGGGGACATTTCTTCAATCCGGCAAACAACGTGAATTCATTTACGGACCATCTGGGGCAGAATTTAGAGAACCGCTATGCGATATATCACTCTGTGGCTGATAAAAAGACCGGCCTTGTAGAGGCGCAAAGGGCATGGTTTTGTAAGCTCGTTGAGCAGACTGCCGGTTTGGACAACGTTTATTATGACCTTGTGCATGAAATTAAGGAGCATCATCGCGATTGGACAAAGACCCAAGCCTGGATTGGGGAGATGATGCTGTCGATTCGTGAATACAGTATGATGAGTATGATGTTCATGTTAGAAAAGCCCGCGGTTGCTCAGCCTTTGATTATTGGGATGGATACCGGCGGGTTGAGCGAGTCGCAGAGAGACTGGATTTTTACCCGGCCATATTTTAATCTTTTGGTTTATGGCAAAAAGCATACGGTCGGCAATGCTATTTCTTGGCGGAAAAAATACAACAAGCCCTACATTCCTCAGGAGAGCTGGGATGACGACGGGCAAAAGTACAGCTATATACATCCGGAACAGCGGGTACACACCAGGAAGTATATGTGGAAATTTATGATGGCCAAGTGCCAGCAGATGGATTTGTATATGAAGCCGAGAATAGGTTTTTCCTCGGAGGACCTGCCGGAGTTCCCGCATAATTACAATCCGAACGGCCGGAGTAAGTTCGAGGACGATGCGTTGGTGCTGAAAGCATTCTGGGACAGTCTGACGGATTACCCGAATCTGTGGTTCAACGGTACAATCGAGTCCGGCCCCGGCAGTCATAAGTATGTGCTGTCATCGAAAAAAGAGGCCGTTGCGTATTGTTCCTCGGCGACCGCCAAAGAGGGCGTGAAATTTGAGAGCCGGGTTCTAAAACTCAAAGACCTTTCTTTGTCCGATGACAATTACAGAATGGATATTGTCAAGCCGGACAAAGGTGTACTAATGACCCACCGCCTGGCTGTAGAGAACGGCGCTGTATCAATCCGGCTGCCGTCGTTTACCGATGACATTGCGGTGCACATATACAAATGATAAATCTGTGAACGTAAGGAGTCTGGTCTTTTGCTTCCAGAATCCCACACAAAGCCTACCACGCCGGAGTTACCGGAGGGGGAAAATCCACGATAATATCCCTGCTTCTGAGGTTCTATGATCCGCAAAAAGGGCGGATCACGGTGGATGGCATCGACATCCGGGATATTCCGAAAGCTGAACTCCGGCGACGTTTCGCCCTTGTTTTGCAGGATATATTCCTGTTTCCGGGCGATATCAAATCAAACATAGCCTTGGAATCTAAAGAAATCTCAAGCGAGAAAATCATGGGTGCCGCAAGCGTAGTGGATGCCGACCGATTTATCCGAAGACTACCCGAGGGTTATGACAGCGAGATTTCGGAAAAGGGCGCCAATTTCAGCCGCGGTGAGCGGCAGCTCCTGTCGTTTGCCCGGGCGCTGGCGGCCGATCCCGATGTTTTGATTCTTGATGAGGCGACAAGCTCGGTCGACCCGGATACCGAGAGGACCATCCAGGAATCTCTTAAAAAACTGGTGGCAGGACGAACCTCGCTCATCATCGCTCACCGTCTCTCCACCATTCTCGATGCCGATGAGATACTCGTGGTGCGGCGCGGCGAGATAATTGAACGGGGAAACCATACCGATCTTATTCTGCAAAACGGGTATTATTCGAAATTATTCCATCTGCAGTTTAAGAATAAAAGTGGAGTAGCAAGTTATGCTGGATAAAATAAGGTGGTTCTGGAGATATTATAGACATTACCCTTACGTCCTGGCAGTCCTTCTGGTTCTGACCCCCATCCAAACTGTATTCCAGGTCAGCATTCCCCGGCTGATAGAATTTATCATTGACTATGCGAAGACGGGCCGGGTATCGCAGAACCGGGCGGCCATCAGGATAACGGAGATCGGAGCTGACCTGGGTCTATCCGCGGTGGCAAGCTTCGCTCTGACGCTAATCGTGATAGGATTTATCGCATTTGTCCTTTACGCCTTCGTTCAATCCCACAGGGGATGGATGAATATCAGGCTCGAATGGCTATTCCGCCAGAATGCCTTTAATGGAATCACTCTCAAGG
>JAIVYN010000225.1:0-6065 GCA_048635425.1 Candidatus Aegiribacteria sp. | reverse complement strand
CTCAGCATTGGCGAATCGATAACCGCATTAGGGAAGAGAACAAAAAATTTATAGAAGATTATCGCAACCGTTTCAATAGACTGGTAAAAGTATCTCAAAATATCACCCGAATGTCTCCGGTTGCTGCATTTACCTTTCTGGCAACCGACATTATAGGAACTGGTATGGCGGAAGAACGCCGGTTAAAAAGGGCGGTTTTACAACACCTAAAGGATGGAGGTAATACAATTTTGGATTATCAGCGAAGTTCGGTCAAAGAGGTTTTAGGCATGGGAGGCCTGAGCAATTGTTTAATTCTCATTTTGTTTAACATACTGTTCTTCTCAGGGGCGTATGTGGCTTTCCTGCGATATGACGTCAGGTGATTTTTCATTAAAACAAAAAAAGGAAATACCAATGCTAAAAGCAATTATTGCAAGAGAGTTTTTGAACAATATCCTTAATTTACGGTTTATGGTCGGTCTTGTTTTGTGTGTCATTATCACCGTTGCCTGTATTATCATTTTGTCTCATGATTACCAGCAGGAAATGGAGGACTACTACATTAGGGTAAACTTACAGGATGAATTCCTGAGCAATTATGCCTACCGAGCTGGGCTTTTCCGGATGGTTCCCCAGCAGAAGCCGCCGGAAAGGTTTCGACCGCTCATAATTGGCATTTCAGGCGACGAGAATGTGGAGTCTTTTGATGATAATCCGCTACCAATACTCTTTCCTCCTTTTGACTTCTTATTTATTGTGACGATTATTATGAGCTTGCTGGCAATCCTCTTTTCTTACGATGCTATCACCGGTGAACGACAAAGCGGTACGTTGAGATTAGTGATATCCAATTCCATATCCAGAACAAAGATTCTTTTTGGTAAATTGGTAGGAGGTACCGCCAGCCTGCTAATACCATTTATCTTATCACTTCTGGTCGGGGCACTTTATATTTCAGTAAATCCGGCTATCCAATGGGATGGTTCAGCATGGGCGGAACTTGCCTTATTAACCGCAGCTTCGATTACTTTCATCACGTTGTTTTATCTTTTGGGGCTTATGATATCTACGTTTTCCCGATACTCGACCGTCTCGATTCTGAACTGCCTCTTCCTTTGGGTACTGCTGATTCTGGTGATTCCTAATGTGTGCCCCCATATCTCAGCCCAGCTTTATCGTATTCCATCGATTAAAGAAACTGAAAGGAAGAATTTAGAAATTGAGATTCTTTCTCTTAAAGTACGTCAGGAACATATAACCGAAAGTAAAAAGAAATTGAAAAGCTATTATGGCGAACTATGGTCTGAATTTGAATCGATGGAATTCGGAGGTCTCTTTAAAGATTTTGGTGGATCTGAGTATGGAGAAGCAGCCCAGCAGCGGGCAGCCGCCGATCCTGAGTTTAGGGCCATGATGGATGCTCTTAGTGAGGAGTTTGGAAAGGCAAATGAAAAATTTGGGCGTATCCGAAGGCAAGAAAATGAGCTTTGGGACGACTTTCATACAAAAGCCGCTGTTCAAACGAAGCTGGCGAAAAACCTTGCTTGCATTTCTCCCTACGCGAATTTCATTTATGTTGCCAGAGATCTGACGGGAACGGGTTTGCGAAGTATGGACTACTTTGACCAAGTTAAAGGTGAATATGGAAAGCAGTTTTGGCCATATGTGGGGAAAAAGGTTCAGGAAGCACAGAAAAATGACCCAAAGTTTACATGGGACTCTTTTCTTGATTTAAGTGAACGGCCGCGTTTTGTTTTCAAAGAGGAGGCGTTGAAAGATAAATTAATTGAAGTACTGCCTTACTGGGGGATACTCGTTTTGTTTAATGTCGTGTTTTTTGTGGCAGCGTTTACAGGATTCATGAGATACGACGTACGGTAATAAAAGAACTGTTTTAACTTTTGTAACATGAAAGAATAAACAAAAATGATTGAGATTAATGAATTGACAAAACGGTATGAGGATGGTGTCTTGGCCCTTGACCATGTTACTTATAAAGTCGAGCAGGGTGAGATATTCTGCCTTCTGGGCGCCAATGGAGCAGGCAAGACAACAACAATTAATATCCTGCTGGACTTTATCCAGCCGACGAGCGGCCATGCCTTTATCAACGGCCACGACTGCAACAAGTTCCCGCTTGAGGCCAAAAAGTATGTCTCGTATGTCTCCGAGAACGTGCAGCTTTACGGGATGTTCATGGCAAGGCAGAATCTGGCGTTTTTTGCAGAGCTGGCCGGCAAAACTGGACTTAAAAAGAAGGATTATGACGATGTAATGCGCACCGTGGGTCTGCCGGAGAAGGCGCTCAGGATGCGGCTCAAGAATTTCTCCAAGGGAATGCGCCAAAAGCTGGGTATTGCCATTGCACTGCTAAAAGACCCCCCGGCTATTCTGATGGACGAGCCAACGAGTGGGCTCGACCCCACAAGCGCCCATGAATTTCTTGAACAATTGCGGCGACTACGGGAAAAGGGTAAAGCGATTTTGATGACTACACATGATATATTCAGGGCCAAGCTCATAGCAGACAGAGTGGGCATTATGAAGCAGGGGCGTCTGGTTGCCGTCCGAAAGAAACAGGACTTCAAACACGCAGACCTCGAGGAAATCTACATGCACGAGATGCAGGCAGCCGAGACTATGGCGTAAATAACGCTTTATGATTCCCATATCCTTTGTCGAAGTTCTGCAAATAGTCTGGGATTGCGATAAGTTACCCACCCCATGGAGTGGGTGGAAAGAGAATGATGACCAGATCGAGAGAGCTTACAGAAAAAAGTGCGAAAGATTCCTTGCACTACCCGAAAAAGGGATATCTTGGCCTTGAGCTTAATGACAAGCTCCTTCATGTCGATGGATGGCTCGGGGGTAAGGCAATTGACGAGTACAAACGCTTCTGCCATGAGGTAGACAAGCGTTTTGTGAATGGCGGCTTATCATTTCATGTGCGACAGAGTACTACTTTCGTGGACAAAGACGGGTAGGTGATGACAACTTTACGCTGATTTCTTTTTGTCTTTTGCGGCGGATTTGGCTTTTTCGGTGGGCTTTGATTCTTTGGATTTGGTTTCTGCTGTCTTGGTTTCGGATTCTTTTTTTCCTGTGTCTTTGTCGGTGGTCTTTTTCTCGTTTTCTTGAGCTTTTTTATAGCTTTCGCTTCTGTAATCGGTCTCGTAGAATCCGGAGCCTTTGAAGATTACTCCCGCACCGGCACCGATAAGCCGTTTCAATTTTCTTTTTTTGCACTTTGGGCACGTGCGCAGAGGTTTGGCTGTTATACTCTGAAAGCGTTCAAACTCACATCCACAGCTCTCACATATATAATCATAAGTCGGCATTTTCGTTATATCCCAGCATACCGAGGGTCAAAACACTCTGCTTAAAAAACTTACATTTTATGTCTTGTTTTGAATTTTGTATTTTGGTAATTCGTATTTGTTTCGGATTTCGATATTCGGATTTCGGATTTATACGACATACGCAATACGCATCACGCAATAACCAATGCGATACTACTCCGCCTCGGTTCCGTCCTCTATTTTCTGTCCTCCGTCCTCTGTCTTCTGTCCTCTGTCAGTTTATTAACAATCACTTTGCTTGGTCGAATAACTCGGCCGTTGAGTTTGTATCCCTTTTGAAACTCTTCCAGAACAATATTATCTTCCTCCTCTGGCTCAGTCTTTTGCATCATTGCTTCGTGCAGGGCCGGGTCAAAGTTTTCGCCCGGTGCCTTTATCTGCTCGACGCCGTGCGATTTTAATATATCGAGCATCTGGTCGTATATAATCTGAATACCTTTGACGAATACGTCCGAATTTTCCGCCGAGTCTGCATTTTGCAGTGTATGTTCGAAATTATCCAGAACCGGCAGTAAGGTTTTTATTATCCTTTCTTTTTCGTAGCAAATCGTATCGGCAATCTGTTTAGGGACTCGTTTCTGGAAATTCGCATAGTCGGCACTGACTCGCTGCAGCTTGCCGAAAAGCTCATCTTTTTCTTTTTGCAGACTCTCTATAGTCTGGCGAAGCTCTTCCAGCTCGCTCTTCTTTGCCTTCTGCAAATCTTCGGTTCTTGTTTTTTCTTTTCTCTTCTGTTTCATCAGTTGTTACCAAGATGTTTTTTCAGTTTTTCGAAAAAGCGTTTGGATTGCGGGGAAACGCTTTTATTTTCGCTTTTGGCGAATTCTCTCAGCAGCTCTTCTTGTTTTGCGTTTAGTTTCACAGGTGTTTCGATAGTAATTTGTACGAGCTGGTCGCCGGTTCTCCGCGTTCTTATATTCGGCAGGCCCTGGCCTTTTATTCTAAAGATGCTTCCGTACTGTGTTCCCGGCGGGATTTTCAATCCTTGTGTGCCGTTCAAACTTGGCACGTCAACTGTTGTTCCTAAAGCAGCCTGCGTAAAGCTTATGGGCACAACCGCAATCAAGTTATTTCCATCGCGCTGCAGAAATTCGTGTGGTTTTATTCTGACGTAGCAATAAAGGTCGCCTTTTGGCCCACCGCCTCGGCCTGGTTCACCTTCGCCGGCGACTCTTATCCCCTGGCCTTCGTGAACACCGGCGGGGATTTTGATTTCGACGACTCTCTTCTTTGGCACTCTGCCGGTGCCTTTGCATTTTTTGCACGGATTGGTAATGACCTGTCCGCTGCCGCCGCATTGCCGGCATGTCGAGACCATCTGGAAGAACCCACCGCCTCTTGCAACCTGCCCCCTTCCGCCACAAGCTGGGCATCGGCCCGGCTTGCTTCCTTTGGCACAGCCGTTGCCCCTGCATTCGCCGCAAATATCCTGGCGGGTAAATTCGATGGTCTTCTCAGCGCCTTTGGCGATGTCGTTGAGCGTCAGTTCCACGGCAGTTTCCAAATCGTAGCCGCGGGTAGGCCCTGCTCGTCGGCTCGACCTTCTGCGTCCCCCGAAGATACCGCTGAAGAAATCCTCGAAGCCGAACATACTGAAGATATCTTCGACGTTCATTCGGGAGAAGTCGTGCATGCCGGCTCCACGCAGCCCTTCGTGTCCGAACTGGTCATAACGCCGCCGCTTCTCAGCGTCGCTCAGGACCTCGTAGGCCTCGGCGCATTCTTTGAAGTTGGCCTCGGCCTTTTTATCGCCCGGATTCTTGTCCGGATGATACTTCATCGCCATACGCCGATATGAGCGTTTAATATCGTCGGCAGAGGCGTTCTTGCCTACGCCTAAAACCTCATAATAATCCCGTTTGGCCATAATACCTTGTGGAAATCCGAATATCGAATTTCGAAATCCGAAACAATATCTAATGACCGAAATTCAAATGCGGATACGCACGCTTCTGACAGGCGTGTCCAAAACAATTAAGTTTTGAACATTAGAATTTTTAATTTGTTTCGGATTTCGTGCTTAGGATTTCGAATTTATTTTCTACCGTACCGATCCCGCTATTGGCGCTTCGTCTTCGTCTTTATCTTTTAATTCTGTTACCAGGACATTGGTGGTGAGCATCAGGCCGGCTACTGAAGCAGCCATTTCTAATGCGGTTCTGGTAACCTTTGCAGGGTCGATGATTCCCGCCTTAAACATATCGACGAACTGTCCTGTATTTGCGTTATAGCCTATGTTCTTGCCTTTTTCGAGAAGTTTGGCGACGACCACATCGCCTTGCTCACCGGAGTTTTCAACAATTTGAGTTGTTGGTGCTTTAAGCGCATTGGTTACAATGTCAAAGCCGATTTTTTCATCGCCTTTGGCCCTTACTCTGGCCTTTTCTACCTCTGGGATGGCTCGCAGGAACACGATACCGCCGCCTGCGACGACGCCTTCCCCGGCCGCTGCCCTCGTGGCGTGCAGCGCATCTTCCAGCAGATCTTTGCGCTCTTTCATTTCCGTTTCGGTTGCGGCGCCCGCTTTGATAACGGCTACTCCACCGGTCAGCTTGGCTAAGCGTTCCTGTAATTTTTCGCGGTCATAGTCACTTGTTGTCTTTTCAATTTGATTGCGGATTTGCTCACAGCGCCCGGTAATGTCTTTCTTTTTGCCGGCGCCTTCGATTATTGTCGTCGTTTCCTTATCCACGACGATTTTTTTGGCCTGGCCCAATTGCGAAA
>JAIVYN010000224.1:0-6003 GCA_048635425.1 Candidatus Aegiribacteria sp. | reverse complement strand
GTGGGGGGTATAGTAGCTGCTGTTCTGGTAGGCAGTTATGTCTTTCCTTATCCTTTGTTGCCAACCGCTGCCGGTCTCGGGCTTTTCATAAGCTATAATCTTCTTACTGAAGTTGACGGCACCATTGCTCTGGAGTCCGAGCCGGGTAAGGGAACCACAGTAATAATCCGAATCCCGATAAGCCCCAAAAAAGACTTGATTGGCGGTAATCACAGCGGGGAAGATTTCACTAATAGTGCGGAAGCTATCAAGGAGGGAACCGCTTAGTTTCGATATTTTCCGGTAAAAAATATGAAGAAGATTGCTACGAAAGGTAAAGTAAATGATGATGAATGAAATACTGTTGGCAGATGACGAAGTGACTTTTAGAGAAACCTTCACAAAGGTCCTTCAAGAAGAGGGGATGGTAGTTACAGCGGTGGGCAACGGTACAGAGGCAATAGATGCCATTATGAAACAGCCCTATCCTGTGGCGATACTGGATATCCAGATGCCCGGTGCAGATGGAATAAAGGTTCTGCGAAAGATAATGAAAGTAAGGCCCCGGACGCGTGTAATAATGATAACGGCCTATGGTACGATTGAGATGGCCGTTGAAGCGATCAAGCTCGGAGCTTGTGATTATGTGATGAAACCTGTAATTTTCGAAGACATATTGACAAAAATTCGGCAGCATTTGCAGTATCTGGGCCTGCAAGAAGAGAACCTGGAACTAAAGCGTGAGCTGAATATCAGGTTCGATATCGGCCAGATCGTGGGCAAGGCTCCGGCAATGCAGCAGGTTTTTAAAATCATTCGGAAGGTGGCCCGGACCAAAAGTAATGTGTTGATAACAGGAGAAAGCGGCACAGGTAAGGAATTAGTTGCTCACGCAATACATTCCCTTGGTTCGGAAAACGGCAGGCGTTTCATTGCAGTCAACTGTAGTGCAATACCTGAAAGTCTGCTTGAGAGCGAATTGTTCGGCCACAAAAAAGGAAGCTTTACCTCTGCTATTAAAGACAAGAAAGGACTTTTTGAAAGTGCTCGCGGCGGGACTTTATTTTTAGATGAGATTGGGTATATGCCGATGAGCTGCCAGGTAAAGCTGATGCGGGCGGTGGAGCATAGGCAGATAATGCCGGTAGGCTCCACGGAACCTGTCGATATCGATTTGAGGCTGATTGCCGCCACGAACAGAGACCTGTTTGAAGAGATAAAAATGGGACAGTTCAGAGAGGACCTATATTACAGGATGAATGTTGTCGGCATCCATATCCCCCCCCTGCGGGAAAGGAAAGAAGATATTCCATTGTTGGTTGAACACTTCATTAAGAAATATAATGACGAGATGGGCAAGCATTGTGTTGGAGTAAGTGACCATGTTATGCAGCTGCTTATGAGTTACGAGTGGAAAGGCAACATAAGGGAGCTTCAGAATATAATTGAGCGAGCGGTAATATTTGCTGAAGATGATGTTATAAAGGTCTCTGATATTGGATTCTTAGGATCGAGTGCGATGGTATCGAGTGAGGGATACGAGAGCTTGAAGGCTGCTGTCAAAATATACGAGAGGGAACATATATACCGAGTGCTGAACAAGTATAATTGGAACAAAGTTGAAGCTGCAAAGGCTTTGAAGGTTGGTTTGTCAAGTTTGTACAGGAAGATTGATGAGCTGAAAGTCAAAGTTGGCAAGCGCAGGAAAAAAGGAAAAGCAGGGTGATTTTGAGAGCCCAAGGTTACCCAAACAAAAAGTTTAAAACCTCGTTTGCTCTTAAGCTGAAGGTATGAAAGCTGAAATCATACAAGGTTTATCTGCAAATATGGTGTCTTCATTGCTCAGAGACAAAGGATATGGACTTTTGAGTGACAATACTGTAATATTTTTTTTGATATATCTATCTATTGAGGTAATCCAATGAAGGTTACAAGGGCTACAGCTTATGCTTTGCATGCTCTAATGTATATGGTCAGGCATATCACACAATTGCCTCTCACAACCGATACTATAGCTAAAGGAGAAGGGATTCCACCCGGATATCTGGCCAAGATATTTCAACGGCTGACAAAAGCACGCTTAGTCATAGGCGTGAAAGGTCGCAAAAGGGGACACGTTTTTACCAGGCCGCCGGAAGAAATCAGCCTGCTTGAGGTAATTGAAGTTATGGAAGGTAATTCATTGTTTGACGATTGCCCATTAAATCACTGCTGCCCATTAAATCACTGCGAATGTGGTGGAACCACGGAGAAGTGCTGTATTTTTGCCCAGTGGGTTAGGGCCACAAAGAAAATCAATGAGTTGTTTAAGGAAACTACCCTGGCAAGCGTAGCCTGGAACCATCCGGAACATCGTTTTCACAGCCTGCTGGAATCGCTTGAAACTGAAAAGAAAACAACAAAGAGACAAATGGCCAAACCAAAGATGTCAACCTTGTAGGCCATCTCATGCATGGTAATCAGTTCGACATCACCTGGACCAGCACCTTTGAGCTTTACATCACGATGATTTTCTACTATATAATATATAGGAGTTGGTCTCAAGTGGGTCAAGTGAAAAGATGTGGTCATTACAAGCTTTGTTGTGAGAAAGAGCTTGCCTCAGTTAAGTTGCCAATAGAATCATATGGCTAAATAGTTCCTGTTGCGGAAACAGGATTTGTCATTCCCGCGGAAGCGGGAATCCAGCTTTTTCGTCCTGGACCCCTGCTTTCGCAGGGGTGACATCGTAGGTTTTTGTTTTCCGCAACAGATACTAAATAGTCTGCTAAATTATTAAAAGTTGCTATACCATCGAAGGGCACTCTATGGATGAGCTGGATTGCCGCATACTGGAAGCACTCCAAAATGATTTTCCTTTGAGCGAAAGACCCTATGAAATCTTAGCGCATAAATTGCAAATCCCTTGCGAGAAGCTTTGGAACAGGATCCAGAGATTGATAGCTGAGGGGGTAATTCGCCGAATAGGAGCAAGTCTTGATTCTCGCAAGCTCGGCTTTTGCAGCACCTTAGCTGCTGTTCGTTGCAAGGCGGACCTTGTTGAGCAGGCTGCCGAGATAATAGGCCGGTTCCCTGAGGTAAACCATAGCTACCTCCGTAATGATAATTTCAATATCTGGTTCACTATAATTGCCACTGACGAGGAGAGGATTGAGTATATTCTTGAGCAGATCCGCACCTTATTATCGCTTAAAAGTTCGCAAGTCCTTAATTTACCGATTAAGCATCTGTTTAAGCTCAACGCTCGTTTCAACGTTACACTCTAATACCAATTCTATTTATTGATTGCCGATTACCTGACTCTGTCATTCCTGCGAAGGCAGGAATCCAGTCTCTCTATGTGTATTATATGCAATTCTTTCGGCAATTTTTAACTGTAATTGGTATTACACAATAAGTGTCCGTTCTAAACTCACAATAACATGAGAAAGAATAAAGGCAAACTGACTAATGCCCGGACCACTCCCACCAGCCAACCCGAAGAGCACTGGGCCGAGCTACGGCAGCTCCAGTTCAGCAACCTGAGTGAAGTACCGATGCCACTTGTAATGACACACTTTCTCCAGCGGAACGCGCTGCACGTGCGCAGCCTTAAATAGAATATTGATTCCTCTTCCATGGCGCTCAAGGAGGATACGAGTGAGCTGGTTGGGGCTCATTCTATAGGTGCCACCGGGAATTCCCGAACCCTTTAAGTCGAGGAACATGTGTGTTTCGGCTACGTGCGGATTGTCCGGCCAGGCGTCAACCCATCCACCGTCGGATATCAAGGGGCTCTCGCCACGGGCGTCATCATACTTGAAGTAATAGTTCCTGACCCGTTCGGCGGCGTAAGCCGACTTGCGCTCCGCGCTGAGGTTCTGCATCCAGCCATTCAGCGTATAGCTTCCTTCATGTACCTCTTCTCGTCCCTGGGCACCGACCTGTGAACGCCATCGCCAGGCCAGGTCGTGGGCCCCGTACAGTGGTGAACTGTCATTATATCTATTGCTCCACACTCTGGCCGCCGGACACCTCAGAATCTTCAGAACACCACTACTGGTGTCGCCCCGGGCCTTGGCGAAATCTTTGGCGCTGAAATACGGGCCCAATTGATAGAACCAGAAACCGCCACTGGCCCATTGTGAGGAAGGCGCATATTCAATATTAAAACCGTCGTTGTCGTCGGCATATTGATTCCAAGCCAACCCAAACTGCCGTAGCTGAGCGGAACAGGCCGCCATCTGGGCTTGCCCCCTGGCCTTGCGTAAGGCAGGCATCAAAATAGCCAGCAGCAACGCGATCACGGCAATGACTACGAGTAGCTCTATTAACGTGAAACCTTTTAGCTTGTACATGACGGCTCCCATTATCTTTCAAAGAAAGACAGCGAGTTTTGTTAGTGTGCTTCTCTACAATGATTATAACACAACTGCTCGCCATAATGCAAGCTAAAGGTGCAGCGTAAAAGTGGTTCTGATGGTTCAAGACACAGCCACCTTAGCTCGTTGTAATACCCCCAAAAAATAACCAGACCAAACACCCCAATCTGACCCGCTATTGCCGGTCCTTGATTTGTTGGAAGCTCCACAATCGTAGCCCTGAATGGCCGATGGTCATTCCATAAGTTAGAGCCTCGCAGTAGTTAGTTACTGTTGCGGAAAACGAAAATCGACGATGTCACCCCTGTGAAAGCAGGGGTCCAGAGCGAAAAACTGGATTCCCGCTTCCGCGGGAATGACAAATACTCTTTCCGCAACAGGAACTATTTAGCTGGTGTGACGATACTCTCCGTTTCTTTTCGTATTGCGATCAATCTGCCTTTCTGCGGCCAATTCTATCGAAAGGTATCCGCTTGAAACCGTGCTCATATACAGGGGAGTCTTCCTTGAGGCGGAAGTCGCCACCCGCGGGGTCGGTGAAGATAAGGTCGGTATCGATAAGGTTATTTCGAGATTCAACCATTGCCTCGTTGGCTCCCCAGGTTGTCTTGAGCAACCGGCTCCTTAGACAAATGTTGTGTGTCACTACAATGTTGCCCGGTGGCACCCCGTCATTACCGGCATAGTATGGTTCGAGGTCCGCAAGTTCTCGATAGCGAGTGCTAAAGGGCGGTTCACGCCAGTTCATGTCTTCCAGCCGTTGTTTCATAGTATTATATACCATGTTGTGCCAGACCGGTGACTTACTCAGGCCGCGACCGTCAAGTTCAATTGCCGGGTCGCAATCAACGAATATGTTATTCTCAACCTTGAAGTCGCGCCCGCCCCCCAGGAACACCGCGCGGTGAAGGCTCCAAAGTATATTCCCGTAGATTTGCGTTCCACTGACGCAATCATCCATGTAGATACCCATAGAGCCCATTCCAACCCCGCCGGTATGATGAATAAAGTTGTGGCGGATGATATTTCCCCTGAAAGTATAGTCCCTGCCTGTGTAGATCGCCCCCACGTCACCGGTCTCGAGGCAAACGTGATGGATTTCGTTTAGCTCAATAATATGTTCGTTTCCCCAGAACAAAATCGCGCAGTGCGGATGGTCATGAATCAGATTGTTCGCAGCCTGGATCCCCACGCCCGTCATTGAGATGGCCGGGGCATAGCAGCGCGACCATCGAGCGATATGATGGATGTGGTTGTTGCGGGCGTAGTGGCCCGAACGTGCCAGCTTCTTGCGATCACCTCCACTGAGTGAGATGCCGCCGTCGCCGGTTCCGTATATGAGGCAGTTTGCTACGCCGTGATTGGTTCCGCCGTTTACTACGACGCCATAGTTGCCAAGATTGCGGACGACGCAATCTTCTATGCGATTATTCGTTCCGTCCTCAATTCGGACCCCATCGGCTCGCCCGCATTCGATGGTCAATCCTCGAATTTCGATATAGGAGGCTCCAGCCATATGTATCAGCGGAGTTTCAACTAAAGAAACCACAACGGTGCTCTGCTCCAATAACGTCGACGGCCAGAAGTACAGGATTCCGGTCCTCCGGTCGAGGTACCATTCCTTCGGTTCATCTGCCTCTTCAAGGATGTTCAGGAAGTAAAA
>JAIVYN010000223.1:0-6098 GCA_048635425.1 Candidatus Aegiribacteria sp. | reverse complement strand
AATGTCAATACGATTGCCCTTGGTCTTGGTAACAGGAACAATCCGTTAGCTGGTGGTTCGGGTATAATGTACTTTGACGATATTCGACTTTATCCTCCGCCACCGACGGAACCACAAGCACCATAAGATGCGTGAGTGGTAATTTTCATAGATGAGGTTTTTAATGACTGTTGAAAACAATAACGAGAGGTTGAGATTTTGGTGTGTGGCCAAAACATAATTTGTAATTGTTTTAATTTAACTTTTTTAAAGGAGGACTATTATGTGTAGAAAATTGATTTATCTGATTTCTTTTGTTTTGGTGCTGGGGCTGATTAGTGATGCTTCGGCTGAGCTTGTGGGGCAGTGGAAGCTCGACGACGGTGCCGGCACGACCGCGCTGGACGCGTCTGGCAACGGCAACAACGGAACACTGGAAGACGGTCCGACAGTTGTCGACGGACAATTTGTACAAGCGCTCGCATTTGAAAACAGTCGTGTCGCAATCCCCGCCTCTGATTCGTTAACCGCCGATATGTTTCAGGGATCATTTACGTTGTCTGCCTGGATTAACCCGAAGCGAACCGGCGACACGTGGCAGCAGATTTTTCGGTCGATTAGAGAGGATGACACCTCAAATGACACGCTGTTCCTTAACAACGATGGGAGGCTTTCATGGCGTGGTCGCGTTGGCGCAGCTTGGGCGGGAGGTATGTGTGAGACAGCCTCAGATGTTGTTCCTGCCGACCAATGGACACACGTCGCAGTGACAGGGGATGGGACGAACTTTCGCGTCTACGTCAACGGGGCCCTCTCACAGGAATCAGCCTTCCAGACAACAGATGGCACGAACGCGACCTATTACATTGGAGGTGATCCTACATGGATTGATGAGTCCTATACGGGCATGATCGACGACTTTCGCCTCTACAATCACGTGATGAGCGAGGACGACATCAAGTCAAGCATGGAGAATCAGGGCGGCGCCATCGTCAAGGCCTATGGACCCAACCCGCGCAACGACACACTTCAAGAGGATACATGGATAAACCTTAGCTGGCGGGCCGGGGATTTTGCGGTTTCGCATGATGTGTACTTAGGCGATAATTTTGACGATGTCGACGCCGGAGCAGAAGGCACATTCATCGGTAACCAGGCGGGGACGTTTATTGTTGCCGGCTTTCCCGGTTTTGCCTATCCGGATGGTTTAATTCCGGGCACGACTTACTACTGGCGAATTGATGAGGTCAATGACACTGAGCCGAACAGTCCATGGAAAGGCGATATCTGGAGCTTTATGATTCCGCCAAAGACCGCCTATGCACCCGACCCAACTGATGAGGCCGAGCAGGTAGACCCGGATGCAGACCTTAGCTGGACGGCAGGTTTCGGTTCTAAATTGCACACCGTATATTTCGGTGACAATTTTGACGATGTTAGTAATGCCACTGAAGGTCTTCCTCAGGGAACTGCAACCTATACTCCCGGCACACTTAAATTGGCCAAGACTTACTACTGGCGTGTCGATGAGTTTGATATTATCGAGACGCATAAAGGCGACGTCTGGAGCTTTACTACTGAGGGCGCCGTCGGGAATCCTGACCCGGCTAATGGCGCTGTGGATGTAAAGCAGACACAGATTATTAGCTTCTCGCCGAGTGTTTATGCTGCTTCGCATGAGTTATACTTTGGCACTGATAAAGATGCCGTGAAGAATGCCGATACCGGCTCGCCGGAGTATAAAGGCACCAGGGACCTTGGTTCTGAAACCTATGACCCCGGAATGCTTGAGTGGGATACTGCTTACTACTGGAGGATTGATGAGGTCAATAACGTCAACCCAGACAGTCCGTGGACAGGCATCCTCTGGAGCTTTACGACCGCCAACTTCCTTATTGTGGACGATTTTGAATCTTACAATGACCTTGACCCCGCCGACCCCGAGAGCAACAGGATATTTAACGTGTGGATAGACGGTTATGACAACCCGATAAACGGTTCTTTAGTTGGTTATGAGAGTCCTCCTTTTGCAGAGCAAACTATCGTTCACGGAGGCATCCAGTCGATGCCGCTCTACTACGACAACAGTGTTGGGTACTCTGAGGCAACTTTGACGTTGACTTATCCGCGTGACTGGACCGAAAATGGTGTAAACACACTGACGATTTGGTTCAGAGGTGATTCAGCTAACGCTGCTGAGACTTTATATGTTGCTCTCAACGGTAGCGCTGTGGTCTCTCATGATAATCCTGATGCATCGCAGGTCACTACCTGGACGGAGTGGACTATCGACCTGCAGGCCTTTGCCGACCAGGGCGTGAACCTGGCCAATGTCAATACGATTGCCCTTGGATTAGGCGATAGGAACAATCCGCTGGCTGGTGGTTCAGGTACAATGTACTTTGATGATATTCGTCTGTATCCTCCGCCGCCGGAGCCGTAAGTATGGAGTTAGGTGGCAATTAAAATTGCGTGGTTGATGTAGCGAATATGTATCAATTCGGGGCTTATACCAATTGATTTGGTATAAGCCCCAAGGCGTGCTCCTTCGGCTTCGCTTAGGACAAGCTTTGGGGCTATTCGGTTTTGGTTATCTCAAAAGTTACTGTGCCGCCATGGGTGTATTCGCAAGGGTCGGGACAGTGGATGTAAGCCTTGGTCTTGTCTTCTTTGCCGTCCAGGCCCCATTGGGCAGGTTCAGAGACGCGCAGAGCATTATAATAAGGCATTAAAGAAGCTAAGCCGTGCATGCATACGGGGGTATCGCTTACAAGCTGATAGCCTGCCTTAAGGGTGAAAGAATCGCCGATCTTGTATGTTGGACAGTTGCCTTGAATTTCTTTTACGGTAATTATTAGGTCCATATAACCCGGTCTCCAATAATGATTAACCCAGATACGTTATGCTATTATGGTGGTTACGGCAATTTGTTCAAGGAATTTTATACTTGTATGGTGATTTTCGAACCGCGCTGACAAAAGGATTGTAAATGGGTGCCAAAGGAATTACTATGGTCGGCAATTATGATAACGGAGTGAAAGACTATGGCAGAAGAGCTGGTCGGGATAATAGGTGGTACGGGCCTTGGCGAGGTGTTAGCTGAGCATATAACCGATGCGGAGTTTTACAATATCAACACGCCTTTCGGCAGGCCGAGCACAGCCATTATGGTCGGCAGGATAGGGCAAAAACGAGCTGCATTTTTGAATCGTCACGGTAAGGGACATAAATTTTCGCCGAGCGAGGTGCCGTTCGCAGCTAATATTTTCGCTTTGAAAAAACTCGGCGTCCATACGGTAATAGGCAGCGCAGCGGTTGGGTCGCTTCGAGAGGAAATCGCTCCCGGAAATCTGGTTATTGTTGACCAGTTTATTGATAAAACGTTCAAACGGGTAAACAGTTTTTTCGACGGTTTCGGGACGGTGCACTGCGAGATGGCTCAGCCGACTTGTGGGCGAGTTCGAGAGATACTTATCGAAACGGCAAAAGGTATTGATACAAAGACGCATCCGAAGGGCACATACGTATGTATAGAAGGGCCACAATTTTCCACGCGGGCCGAATCGCTTATGCACCAGAGCTGGGGTGCTGATTTAGTTGGTATGACCGGTATGCCGGAAGCGAAGTTGGCCAGGGAGGCACAAATCTGCTACGTATTGCTGGGATTGGCCAGTGATTATGACTGCTGGAAACCGCACGAGGCGCAAAAGAACAAGCAAACTCTGCTCAAAGAAATAATCGGGAATTTGCAAGCGGCAACAAATAATTGCCTGGAACTTATAAAGGCCGTTTTGTCAAACGAGCGGGAGCTTGTTTGTGATGATTGTCACTGTAGAAAGAGTCTCGAATTGGCTGTCTGGACAGACCAGAGCCAAATCGCGATGGCTGATAAAGAAAAATTGAAAGTGCTTTTCGAATAATTCAATTATTTAATAAGGATAACAAGGATGAAAAGAGCAGCTCGGAAGATATTCGTTTTGGCGGTCTGCGTTGTTGTTATGTTGATTGTGGGTTGTGGGGAACAGGCACCGCCCGGCGTGAAAAAGAGCAGACTTATAGCTGCTGAAAATATGCGGTTAACAAAAGAATTAGAACGGCGCGACAGGGAAATCGAGAGCATAAGAGAGCTGCATAACAGAGAAATTAAAAAGCAAGAAGAACTGCTTGCAAAATGTCTGGAGGAAAAAGAGAGCTGGAAACAAAAGGCCCGGCAAAACGTCAGAAACCAGGTAAAAGGCGTCTTTGATGCTGTTATGGAACAAAACAAAAAACTTCGTGAGGAAAACGAAAAACTCAAAGCAGAAATAGAGAAACTCCAGCAGTAACTCGACCTCAGGCCAAGGCCTGAAGCACCATATATTGCGGCAAGTCCACCCCCAAACAAGCCTTCGACGAACTCAGGCCAGGGCTTGAGGGTGCCACCCTGTATTCAACAAATATGTATACATACGCTTCTCCGTAAGTCCCGTAAGGGACGCCTTGCGGCGGAGTCCTTAGGACTAACAGGCGTAACTCAAAGCTCAATAATTAGCGCGATTTCATACTCTTTGGATAGCTTTTATGTAATCGGGCAGTTTTTCATCGGGGTAATGTTTTTGCATTGCTGCTGCGACGAGACCCAGGAACATAGGCTGTGGTTTGAGTGGTCTGGAAGTCAGGCAGGGATGCGCCTGAGTGCCCATAAAAAATGGATGGGATGGAAGCTCAAGGATTTGCATAATCGGCTGATTTGGTGCTTTTCCGGAAAAGACAAGGCCGGCCTCTTCCAGTTGTTCGATATAACGCGGGTCAACTTCGTAACGGTGCCTGAATCGCATTCTGACCGAATTCGTTTTGCCAAAAAGCTCCCAGGCCAATGTCTGAGGTTTTAATTCTATATCCCTTCCGCCGAGCCGCATATTTCCACCGAGACCTTCTATTTTTTTCTGTTCCGGCAGAATATCGATAACCGCCTCGGCGCAATTCGGCTCAATCTCTGTGCTGTTGGCCCGTGTGAGGCCGCAAACATTACGGGCAAATTCTATGACAGCCATTTGAAAGCCGAAGCATAATCCAAGATACGGCAGATTATTTTCTCTGGCATATTTTATGCAGGCGATTTTCCCTTCGGCGCCGCGGGTTCCGAATCCGCCCGGGACAATGATGCCGTCAACGTCAGCCAGATTGTCGGCTGCGTTTTCATCGGTGACTGCGGTCGTTTCAATCCATTTTATTTCTGTCTCAGCAGCCAAAGCGATGCCGGCGTGTTCGAGGGCGTTGATTATCGAGGCATAGCTGTCACGGACGGAAGTGTATTTGCCGGTTATGCCGATGGTAATTTTGTGTTTGGTCGAGCCGATTTTGTCGGTGAAATCGCACCATCGTGCCCAGGCCTTGCGTTCGTTTCGCAGATTGATTCTGTCCTCTATTTTTAGCAGTCTGGCGACTTTGAAATCCAGTCCGACCTCTCTGAGCATAGCCGGTATCATATATATACTTGCGGAATCCGGCAGGCTGATGACCCTTTCAAATGGAACATTGCTATAAACACTTATTTTCTGTCGTACCTTTTCAGTGGCAGGGCTGGCAGCTCTGCATGCGATGATGTCCGGCTGAATACCGCACTGCATAAGCTGTTTGATTCCGAGTTGTGCGGCCTTTGATTTCTGCTCGCCGAGTGTTTTAGGTTCCAGGATATAGGTCAGGGCGACGAAGCAACAACTGTTGGGGCCTTCCTCATAAGCGAGCTCGCGCATCGCCTCGATGTAGTAGGCATTTTCTAAATCGCCGACGGTTCCGCCAATCTCAATAAACACAATATCGGCATCGGTTTCCATTGCTAACTGGCGTAATTTTAATTTGACCTCGCCTGTAACATGAGGAATCATCTGGACGTCTCTGCCGAGATAGTCGCCGTGGCGTTCCTTGTGCAGGATTGAGCTGAATATCTGGCCGCTTGTAGCAAAGTTTGCTTTGCTAAGATTTTGATTAAGCATTCTTTCGTATGTGCCCAAATCCATATCGCACTCCATACCATCGTCGAGCACAAACACCTCGCCGTGCCGGAATGGATTCAGCGTGCCGGAGTCTATGTTCAAATAGCCTTCGAGTTTGATAGGAGCGACTTTCAGGCCTTTGTC
>JAIVYN010000222.1:0-6033 GCA_048635425.1 Candidatus Aegiribacteria sp. | reverse complement strand
CTGGAGTGATGATAATGCGGATAGTGCCAGTAAACGCAATCGCGTTTGAGCGTGCCGCTCCGTCTGAGCAAAGGCAGGATGGTTTCGCCATCGAGTACGTGGTTCGGGTCGGCTTTGGCTCCGACAATCTCTAAAAAGGTCGGATAGAAATCGACACTGGTGACAGGTGCGCTGCAGGTGGTACCGGGCTTGACCACGCCGGGCCAGCGAACAATCAGCGGCTCACGGATTCCACCTTCGTACAGAGTGCCCTTTTCGCCGCGAAGCGGTTCGTTAGTTGAAACAATCTGCCTCTTACCACGATAACCGCCGTATGCCTGATACAACCCACCGTTGTCTGAGAAGAAGATTACAATGGTTCGCTCGGCAAGATTCAGCTCGTCGAGCTTCTTGATAATACGGCCGATACTGTTGTCCAGGTGCTCGACCATAGCTGCGTAGGTCGGATTATTTACACCTGTTGCAGGCTTAGTTTTGTTGTTGTATTTGTCGATTAGCTCTTGAGGTGCCTCCAGCCGGATATGCACCGTGTGATGCGACAAATGTAGGAAAAATGGCTTGTCTGAGCTGGTCTGGATAAAGTCGATAGCGCTGTCGGTGAAACTGGTAACCTGTTTGTCGTTGCGGTTTTTGCCTTTTTGAATGGCCGTGTCGAAGCCCTGATGTTCCGGGAAATAGGGCTGTCCTCCGAGGTGCCACTTGCCTATATGGGCTGTGGCGTAGCCCTGTTCTTTAAGTGCTTCGGGTATAGTAATCGCTTCGAGCGGCAACTGCAGGCGATTCTGTGGGACGCTGAGTTTTTCCCAGGGTCGCTGATGACCCGGAATAAAATCCGTGATGCCTACCCGTGCGGGATACTGGCCGGCGAGAATACTGGCGCGGGTTGGAGAGCAGACGGGGCAGGCCGCATACGCATCGGTAAAGCGCATTCCCTGTCTGGCTAACCCGTCAATATTGGGTGTCTCGTGAAACTTGCTGCCGTAGCAGGCCACGTCTGTCCAGCCCATATCATCTATTAGAATGAAAATGATATTGGGTTTATTATATGCTTGAGATTTTGCAGTTAGCTGCTCAAAGCCATCAACACATCCGGGCACAACCAGCGATGCCGCCCCGAATCCCATAGCTTTTAGAAAATCACGTCGATTCATAAAACTCTCCTTTCGAAACACGGTTTAAGTCTCCTTGGTAATTGGTTAGTGGTTAATTGACTACTACTCTGTCGCATATAATTTAAGGTGTTGTCATTGCGAGGCCCGAAGGGCCGTGGCAATCTCTTGCCTTCGAACAATAGAGATTGCTTCGCTTCGCTCGCAATGACAATCTGTAGCCAAATTTTTTTCAACAAAGCATACTCACTATTCACCATTTACCATTCATCATTTACTACTCACCCTTCACCTGAGCTTAAAATATCCTGTTGCTATTTTGTTTACGTAATCGCCGATAGCCAGTGATGCCGTCGCGGCCGGCGAGGGCGCATTTAAGACGTGGATAGAGTTTCTCTGTCTTTCTATTCTGAAATCATCAATCAGCTCGCCGTTCGGCCCAAGTGCCTGGGCCCGCACACCCGCCTTGCCGGGCCTTATATCATTGGCGTCAAGCGAAGGAATAAGCCTTTGCAATTGCTGAAGGAATAGTTTCTTGCAAAACGCCCTTTTGTATTCGCCCAGTCCGTATCTCCAATGCTTCAAAAACATTTTCCAAAGCCCGGGATAAGTCAGTGCATCCCAGGTGTCTCTCAGACTAAAATTAGTTTTGCCGTAACCTTCCCGTTTGAATGCGAAGACGGCATTTGGGCCGCATTCGACTTTGCCGTCAATCATCCGTGTAAAATGAACGCCTAAAAAAGGAAAATCCGGGTCCGGCACCGGGTATATCAGGTTTTTGACTTTTTCAGCGGCCTCTTCCGTCAGCTCGTAATAATCACCACGGAAAGGAACTATCCTTATCGCGGTCTCTATTACGTCCATTTTCGCTATCCTGTCAGATTGAAGTCCCGCACAGTTGATAATATAGTTCGCAGCGAAAGCCTTTTGATTTGTTGCAACCTTCGTATAGAAATCGTGCTTGTCAAAGCCTGTTACTTTATGCAAAGTCAGGACCTTATTGCCATGTCCCTTTTTTTCTATTAGCTCGGCTAACTTTTTTGCAACGCGGGCGAAATCAATAACCCCGGTGGACGGCACCCGTATCCCTGCGATGCCGGAGCAGAACGGCTCGATTTGTTTGATTTCATCCGGCCCGATTTTTTCAATGCCTTCAATATCGTTCTCTTTGCCGTTGTGGAAAATCTTTTCGAGGTCGGGCAGCTCTTTTGGCTCTGTTGCGACGATTATTTTTCCGCAAATTTTGTAAGGGATTCGATATTTTTTAGCGAAAGCAACAAGCTCTTTTCGTCCTCTGGCGCAGGTCTTTGCCTTATTTGAGCCGGGCTTATAGTACAGCCCCGAATGAATAACGCCGGAATTATGACCTGTCTGATGAGCTGCTAACCTGTTTTCTTTTTCTAATACGGCGATGCGAATATCCGGATGGCTCAATGTAATCTTGTAGGCCGATGCCAAACCGACAATCCCCCCACCTACTACGACAATATCAAAATCAGTGTTTCCTTTCATTGGCACGAATCCTAAAGTCTCACGTCAAGTTTTCTTCTCTTATACAATAACTGACACTCCCGAGTCCGTCAATCAAGAACCTCATTCCGGTTTAACTAATGAAACTTAGGCTCTCACCCCAAAAAATTGGTGGCCGTAGACTGAAAAATCGGCCTAATGTCCTTGGATTTAACGCTTTGTGGGCAACAGCATACCTTGGTATAATTTGTCTGCCATAGTGTACGGTACGGCAACGCGCCGAAGCAACCCAAGCGCCAATATGGCGGCATACAGCCCCTGCTTTTGCAGGGATAAACTCCGGGTGGTATCTTTTTGAGAGCCGCCCACTTGTGATTATGCTGGTGCCTGCAAAGCGATAAATCCCAACCTCAGTAGAGGCTATTTTCAACAAACTTTTTTGGAGAAGAACCCAAACTTGTTAAATGCGGGATTAGACTTGTACAGAGTGGTGAGTAGTGAGTAGTGAGTAGTGAGTGGACTCACCAATTAACCTTCTAACAGTACATTTCTCCTGACCGGCATCTTCCGTCTGTTACATATCGGGCACAAGTTCGGGATAAACCTGACCGGTCGGACTTACCTTGAAGACGTAAATAAGTCCTTTTCTTAGCCTTGAATAAACGACGTTCCCATAGATGGCTTCAATGTCGTGTTCCTTTAGCTTATCAGGGTCATTTGCCAGGTCCCAAATATTTGACCAGAACATTTGCCTTTGCTTTATTGGCAATGCTTTAAGCA
The DNA here is from genome assembly GCA_048635425.1 of Candidatus Aegiribacteria sp. Classification (GTDB taxonomy): domain Bacteria; phylum Planctomycetota; class Phycisphaerae; order Sedimentisphaerales; family Anaerobacaceae; genus NIOZ-UU13. The sequence goes on along the minus strand of JAIVYN010000222.1, from coordinate 2,674 downwards.
GGTCGCTGTATCTTTGGGGCTCAGTACCCGGCTGTTCTATTGCAAAGCCCTTTTCCGGCGCCATCTTTTCGCCATAGACCCTTCTCCAGAGATACAGTGCCCTTGTCTTGCCGTCCATAACCATTTTATTCCCGAATTTCACAATCAACGCATCAAAGTGGATAATATCACCGGCGATTGTGTATTCTTTCTCCAGAATCGTCTTCAGTTTATCGTCTCTGGCGGTCTCAACGAATTTTATTGTGGTAAGAAGCTGCTCGTTTGTGGTCTCCTGGTTAATTACTTTTGCATAGCCTATTTGTTCCTCGCTTGTAAGATTGGTTATTGCCTGCTTGAGATGTTTGTTCTCAGCCAGAAGCTCGTGTATTGTTTTTGCACCGTAATAAAGACCCCGTCCCAGATACGCAAAAACCACAAAGCATATTCCAACTACAATATAAGCAAGGAGCCTTACTTTTTTGCGTTTCTCTGCCATTTATACCTTACTCTCACAGCTACTCACTCGTGCAGGAAGAAATACAGTTTCTTAACTTATCATCGGCTATGCTGTCTTAGAACGTTTAATACAATAGGCAACTAATCACGATGGTCATTTCAAGCGTAGCCGAAAAATCTGTAAAATAAGTTATTCTTCTTGCATGTATGGATAACGGAAGTTTCTCGGCGGCAGAAACGTTTCCTTAATTGCGCGGGGCGAAACCCATCGTTCCAGGTTGAGCCAGCTACCGGCCTTGTCGTTTGTGCCCGATGCCCGTGTTCCACCAAAGGGCTGCTGTGACACGACCGCGCCGGTTGGCTTGTCGTTAACATAAAAATTACCCGCCGCGTGGCGCAGCGTGTTCATCGCCTTGACTATCGCACCGCGGTCCAGAGCAAATATCGAACCGGTCAACGCATAAGGCGATGTCTGGTCGCACAGATCCAGCGTCTGGTCGTATTCGCTTTCCGGATAAACATATAGCGTTAACACAGGTCCGAAAATTTCTTCAACCATCAGCTTAGACTTCGGGTCCTTACTTACTACGACGGTCGGCTCAATGAAGTATCCTGCTGAGTCATCATATCCGCCTCCTGTGATAATTTCCATATCAGGCGAATTCTTGGCGTATTCAATATACTCGCTAATGGTATCGAAGGCCTTTTTGTCGATAACCGCCCCCATATAGGTTCTAAAGTCGGTAATATCCCCCATCTTAATATCGCCGATTTCGCTTAATAACAGCTCTTTTACCTGCGGCCAGGTCGAATCGGGGATATACGCTCGCGAAGCGGCCGAGCACTTCTGACCCTGGTACTCAAACGCTCCTCGTACCAAGGCTGTCACGAGGACCTCGGTATCGGCGCTCGCATGTGCGACTATAAAGTCCTTTCCGCCGGTCTCGCCGACGATTCGAGGATACGAAACATATTTTCGAATGTCTTTACCGATCGCCAGCCAGATTGTCGAGAACACATAAGTACTTCCGGTAAAGTGGATGCCGCCGAGCCTGACGTCGTCCAGCGCCGGTGGAGCAACGACCGGGCCGGGACCCGGCACCATATTGATAACGCCGGGGGGCATGCCCGCTTCTTCTAAGATTTTCATAATAATATACGCCGGCAGTACCGCCGCCGAGGCCGGCTTCCAAACCACCGTATTACCCATCAGAGCCGGCGAGGTTGGAAGATTACCCGCAATCGATGCGAAATTGAACGGTGTCAATGCCAGAACAAATCCATCCAGCGGACGATGCTCCATATAGTTCAATACACCGGCTGTTGACATCGGCTGGTCTCCATATACCTCTTCCATAAAATGGGGGTTGAAACGCCAGAAATCTATCAGCTCACACGCAGCGTCAATTTCCGCCTGGTGCGGTGTCTTGCTCGTATTGAGCATGGTAGCGGCATTGAGTGCCTGGCGATACTTTCCCGCTAACAGTTCCGCCGCCTTGAGCAGTACGACCGCCCTGGATTCCCAGGGCATCTCGCCCCAGTCTTTCTTGGCCTTTTGGGCCGCATCGACAGCCTTTATAGCAAACTCCGGGTCGGCCTGGTGATACCTGCCTAACAAGTGCTGGTGGTCGTGCGGACAGCGGATATCCGCAAGCTTGCCGTTGCGCACTTCCTCGCCGCCGATTATCATGGGCACTTCCACCTGCTCATTCAGCATCTCTTTGAGCTTGGCGGACAATTCAGCACGTTCCGGACTGCCCGGTGCGTATTGTAGGCCTGGTTCGTTGACTGGCTGGGGAATGTGAAAAATACCGTTAAACATTTGCGTCTCCTTGTAATAAGTATTTAAGTCTTCTGCAAAATCGAGGTTAGGCATATATTATTTAAGAAAATTTGTTTTTTTGATTTTCTTAAATAATCACCTGACTGCTTATCACACAATAACCTATTGTTTGAAAAGAAAAAAACAACAAACGATTTTTTTTCTTTTCAAAGTATGCCTAACCTCAATTTTGCATAACTCATTAATTATTTGAAAACTCCACAATAAACGAAAAATCGCATTTTCTCCCCTTGCTGACGAAAAGTCAAGCCTTCGATTAATCTTTTTGCCTTGGCCTTCTGACTTTTGACTTTAATCACAGCGGCAGGAGCTTATAATAATTTCATATCGCTGCTTTGTGGGAAAGAATGGATGTGTGAAGGAGTACTTGATATGAATCAAAAGCGTTCTGTCATC
>JAIVYN010000221.1:0-6126 GCA_048635425.1 Candidatus Aegiribacteria sp. | reverse complement strand
TGTTAAAGCAGTAGATCCGTCTCTTGTTATTTACTATTCCTTTGACGAAGTTGGTGAAATTGTCGCGGACCAATCCGGCAAAGGCCATGACGGCGTTGTGGTCGGTGACGTTACAGCAGAGCCAGAAGGCATGTACAATGGAGCGGCTAATTTCGCAAGCGGCAGTTATCTTGACCTGGACGGCCCAAGTATTCCCGCCGAAGATATTCCGACATCGGCAATGACGCTCGCCGCCTGGATAAAATGTGCAAATACAGGCGGGGATCACGAGATATTCAGTGCCAGAGCATCTGATGAAAGCTGGCTTATTCACCCTGAGCCTAAGAGCAGCGGTGACATTAGATGGCTGCTCCGCTCTTACGGCGGGACCACAATCTTCCAGATACGTGCAGGTACTATGACGTGGGATGAATGGCTGCATTTTGCAGGCACATACGACAAAGAGTCCGCCAAGGCGGCCCTTTATATCAACGGGGAATTGATTGAAGAGATGGATGTTGCAAGCCCTGCGGATATAGCCGGAGACTGGGGCCTGGGTGCTCGCGTAGGATTAACTATTGATAACGGAAGGCCTTTCACGGGGCTTATGGATGAGTTCCGCATGTACACGCGGGCGCTTTCGCAGGACGAGATACTGACAATTATGCAAGGTATGTGATTTCCGTTTCTTTTTGTTGACTTAGCGGAAGTGCGGCTTTAGAAACGACTGTGGCCGGAATAGGCTATAATCTGCATATACAAGGCCAAGTCGTTAGCTAATGATTTTGCATCAATTCGGGGCTTATATCGATTGATTCGGTATAGGCCCCACTTGATTTAGAACAATGGCAGAGGACGTCCACATAAGCCGGGGAGAAAGTTAAACCAGCTCAGGATTGTCTCTGAACTCCCCATTTTATAGTGGTTGAACGTTCTACAATGACCAAACTCAAGCCTAAGTGTAGGCTATCCTCAAGAATCATATGATCGATAAATTTCTTTTCATCCGTATACTTAATCCGATTACACACTGAAAATTCCCAAAAATCTCTGTATTTTCGCAAAAAATTGACATTTATTCGGACTCGATATAGGCAAAATCAACATTTGTAGTGACAAAATGGTGACAAGATGTCACCTAGAAATCAGAGTGTTTTTCAGCTTATGAAAGAGGTGACTTTTGGAAGAATTCTGGCGTTTTGCAGCTCGCGAAAAGGGGGCCGTTTGGGGGCACTTGTTCGCGGCTGAGTGCGCGCTGATTGGCTGGTGTGATTGGTCCAAAAGCTTCTGACGATCTGGTGCACTGATAATAAATATATGGTGTGCCATAAGGACTGTAAGAATTGTGCTTACTAGTGTATTATCAAGGGATTTTCCTTGACGGGAAGGTAGATAATATGATATAGATAAGGTTAGTGAAGTTTGTTCCTGCTCAGTCGAACACCTGTGGCTTCGAGATCATCCAGCGGGTGCAATTCTTGTAGTTTTCTGAATAGAGGAGGAGTTATTATGCAAGACGCAGAGTTAAGCTGTAAAAGTGACTTTGTGCTTCAGAGTATAGTTTTCACATTTCAATTAGCAGTTCATATCCCGCCCCTGTGGGAACGAGAGTCTTGGTGTGTAGACAAAGCATAATTCATAATTATATTAACTTTCTTAAAGGAGGATTAATTATGTGCAGGAAATTGATTTATTTAATTTCTTTTGTTTTTGTGCTGGGCCTTGCCGCCGGTATTGCTAATGCAGAACTGGTTGGGTACTGGAAATTTGATGAGGGCTCCGGCAATACCGCTTATGATTTAAGTAATTACACCAACGACGGTACCATCAATGGTGATCCGAAGTGGGTAGCTGGCAAAATAGGTGCTGCCCTGGAATTCGATGGAAGTGACGATTACGTTGATTGCGGCAATGACCCTTCGCTTAATATCAACGATAGGATCACGGTTGCAGCATGGGTAAAAACAACAAGCACGGCTCATGGATACTTTGTTTCAAAGGGAACTGCCTGGGATGAGACAGGGCATTATGCAATAGGGCAAGAATATAATGTGCCGATGACCTTCCAGTTTGAAATCGCTGGTAGTGGTGGAACCATTGAGTTAGATTCTAATGTTGCTGTCAATGATGACGAATGGCATTACATTGTCGGCACTTATGATGATACTGTTGTCAGAGTTTATATCGATGGTGTAGAAGAGAACAGCGCTACAGGATCGAATCGTTTAACAGATTCAGCTGTCGGAGGCTTAACTATTGGACAAAGAGGCGGTAATATCATAAGCGGCACAATTGACGAAGTCCGCATCTACAATCGGGCGCTGACGGAGTCTGAGATTCTGGCTGCTATGGAAGGTAGTGAAGGATATCCGTATGCCTTGGGCCCCAATCCGGCCGATGGTGCATATTATGAGGACACATGGGCAAACCTCAGCTGGCGGTCGGGAGATTTTGCTCTCTCGCACGATGTGTACTTCGGCGACAATTTTGACGACGTGAACAACGGCGCCGAAGGTACGTTCCAGGGTAATCAAGCCGAAGCGGATTTCATTGTTGGCTTTCCTGGATTTCCTTATCCGGATGGTCTTGTGCCAGGGACGACCTATTACTGGCGAATCGATGAGGTCAATGATGCCGAGCCCAATAGCCCGTGGAAAGGCAATGTCTGGAGCTTTAGTATTCCTCCCAGGACTGCGTACTTTCCCGACCCGGCTGATGGTGCCGAGTCTGTGGATACGAATGCAGACCTTAGCTGGACGGGAGGTTTCGGCACGAAACTGCACTATGTGTATTTCGGTGACAATTTTGACGATGTCAACAATGCCACTGGAGCACTCCCTCTGGGAGATGCAACCTATGATCCCGGCCCGCTTGAACTTGCTAAGACTTACTACTGGCGGGTCGATGAGTTTGATGTTATCGACACGTATAAAGGCAAGGTTTGGAGCTTTACTACTGAGGGTGCCGTCGCAGCCTTGGCCCCGTCTAATGGTGCTGTGGATGTTAAGCAGACCCAGGTTCTTACCTGGTCGCCGAGTATCTATGCCGCTTCGCATGAGGTCTATTTCGGCACAGATAAAGATGCCGTGAAAAATGCCGATACAAGTTCACCTGAGTACAAAGGCACCAGAGACCTTGGTTCAGAAAACTTTGACCCCGGAAAGCTTGAGTGGGACAGCACCTACTACTGGCGGATTGATGAGGTCAATAACGCTAACACCGACAGCCCGTGGAAAGGTCCTTTGTGGAGTTTTACGACGGCCAACTTCCTTGTCGTGGACGATTTTGAATCTTACAATGACCTTGATCCTAGTGACTCCGAGAGCAACAGAATATTTAGTGTGTGGTTGGATGGACTCGACAACCCGACAAACGGTTCTATCGTTGGTTATGATAATCCTCCTTTTGCCGAGCAAACTATCGTTCACAGTGGCAGCCAGTCGATGCCGCTTTTTTACGACAATAGCGTTGGTTACTCTGAGGCGACCATGACATTGACTTACCCGCGTGACTGGACCGAGAAAGGTGTCAACACATTAACGATTTGGTTCAGAGGCAATTCGGATAACGCTGCTGAGACTTTATATGTTGCTCTCAATGAAAATGCGATCGTTACTAATGATAATCCTGATGCAGCACAGGTAACTATCTGGACGGAATGGACTATCGACCTGCAGGCGTTTGCCGACCAGGGTGTGAACTTGACTAATGTCGATACGATTTCCCTTGGTCTTGGCAATAAGAACAATCCATTGGCTGGTGGTTCAGGTACGATGTACTTTGATGATATTCGTCTGTATCCCCCATCGCCGGCACCTTAAGCCAGGATTTAGGTGTCAATTAGTTACACGAGTTATATAGCAGATTCGTGCCAATTCGGGGCTTATACAGAATGATTCAGTATAGGCCCCATTTTTTTGGGACAATATCCAGCGGGACGAGATGAATATTCCATGCGATGTCACTGGTTTTTAATTGACAAGTGTTGATAATATGGTATGTTGTAATATTCGCATATTATGGCCATTTAAGAGGAGAAATCCAAAATGGCATACAATCAGAGAGATTTTCGTAAAGACAAACCTAAGCCGCTAAGAGTGCGCATAGTGTGCGGCGTGAAAATATTAACAATTTTTGAAGGGACAGTAAGATGAAAAAGACAATTTCACTCGTATTGGTTTTGGCATTGTGTATGGTTACGGAGGTTGCAAAAGCAGATTTCGTGTTCGGTGAGCCGACCAAAGTGCCAAATGTCAATAGTTTATTCGAAGATAGTGGTCCGCATATTTCACCTGACGGACTGGAGCTGTATTTCCATTCCGGTCGGCCCCATGGTGCTAATGGAGGTTGTAACGATATATGGGTCTCGAAACGGTCAACAACAGGCCAGCCTTGGTCTGCGCCTATTATGCTTGATCCTCCTATTAACTCTCCTTGGCCACAGGGTTCTCCGTATCTCTCTGCCGATGGCTTGGAGTTGTATTTAACGGATGGTTGGCCAGGACTCTATTCATCGGCCGATTGTGAGCCAAATTCCGGAGGTTATGGTAGCGGTGACCTGTGGGTATCGAGGCGTGCGACGAAGGAAGATCCGTGGGGCATTCCGGAAAATCTTGGCCCAACGGTCAACAGCGAATACGGCGAAGATCAACCCTCAATCTCGTCGGATGGACTGTCGCTTTATTTCATGTCGAATCGGCCGGGGGGGTATGGAAATAGCGACCTATATGTGACAACACGGCAGACTAAAGACAATGCCTGGGGTACACCCGTGAATCTCGGCAACCGTGTCAATACCGGTTGGTTCGAGTCGACCCCGCATATTTCACCTGATGGTCTGTCACTCTTCTTCGCTCAGGGAGGTTTTTCGACCGATATATTTGTGAGCAGGCGCACGACCACCACAGATCCCTGGGGGCAAGCAGTGAGTTTCACACCTGTTAATTCGCCTAATGCCGAGTATTACTTATCTTTTTCAACGGAAGACTCGACTCTCTACTTTTGCCGCAGTAAAGATACCCTTGCTTTAGCTAACTACGACATTTGGCAAGTAGAGGTGACTCCCATCGTTGATCTCAATAACGACGGAATTGTCGACGCCGGAGACATTAGCATCATGATTGGCTACTGGCACACGAACGAGCCATCCTGTGATATTGCCCCGGCACCCTTTGGTGACGGCATAGTCAATATTCAGGATCTGGTCGTCCTTGCTGAGAATTTGTTTGAGGACTACCGTCTGGATATTGTCCCGATGATAGCACACTGGAAGCTGGATGAAACAAGCGGCGACAGCGCCTATGATAGCATTAGTAACAACAACGGCGCGCTCCATGGCGATCCAATTTGGCAGCCTGCCACTGGCTATGTAGGTGGCGCGCTTGAATTCGACGGGATTGATGATTATGTTAGCACACCCTCCATCTTGGACCCGGCAGATGGCTCGTTCAGTGTATTCGCATGGATAAAAGGAGGAGCACCAGGGCAGGTCATCATATCTCAGGCGGATCGTGCTGTTGGGCGTACCGTTGACTTGGGAAGCATGTGGCTTAGCACAGACCCCTTCGAGGGAAGACTAATCACGAGGTTGATGGATGTGCCGTTCGGTGCGTTGGAGTCGGAATCCGTAATCACAGATGGTCAGTGGCACCATGTCGGGCTTGTGTATGACTTGGATGCATTGCATAGGAACTTATATGTAGATGGCGTAGAGGTCGCTGTGGATTCTGGTTACGTGGTTGGAGTACCTTCAGATAGTGGCCTGTACATTGGCGCGGCAAAAGACCTCAATACAGGTAGTTTCTTCTCCGGCCTGATTGATGATGTTCGTATTTACAATCGAGCAGTAATGCCATGAGAAATTGAAATAATGGTACTTTAAGAAACCACAAGAAACAGAACAGCTAAAAAATTTCAAAGGGCTGGCAGCCGGTATTTGATCTACTGCATAGGCCCTTTGTTTTAAACATCGCTAACTCGTAATCGATAATTTTTTTCTAACTGCAATGCTCTTCAAATAATGTATTGTCTTCTCTATTTGAGGAAGTTGAAAAGGAATGCTTGATTCGAGAGATTTTTCTTGACGGAAAAGTAGCTGATTTGGTATAAATATATTGGATAATGTTTGTGCCCGTACGGCCGGGCAAC
>JAIVYN010000220.1:0-6062 GCA_048635425.1 Candidatus Aegiribacteria sp. | reverse complement strand
CTTGGCGTGTAGATGTACCAACCTGTCCCTGACCTGCCCAAGCCACTCAATCGGGTCGTGACCGCATAGGTAACTATTACCCGTATCGAAGTTGATTCCGATAGCCTGCGAATCAACCAGCTCATAAATCCTGTCCAGACCATCGGGGTGCTGGCTGTACTGCTGATGGGGCTCAATGCCTATCAAAATGCCGTGACTTTCGGCAACTGCCGACGCTTCTCTAAGCACATAACGCATCAAAACATGGTCTTCTTCTTCCGTTGTCCAGGACGGTTTCGGACCTTCGTCCGTGTTGACCACCGGAGCACCACATTCCGCTGCGAAACGAATTGCCTGCTTGAGGTATTCGGTACTTATCTCCGGCTTACAAAGCGGTGTATGCGACGACAAACCGGAAAGTTTCACGCCGGCTTTTTCACAGGCCCGCTTGACACGGTACGGGTCGTCCAGCAGTGAAACACTCTGGTAGTAACCCGCCTCACTGAGCAGTTCCCGCCCCCAGTGAACCCACGGCTCAATATATTCATAGCCTAACTCCGCTGCCTTTTCCACACCCCACTCAAACGGCTTGTCGGCATGACGTACGAACTCCATATTGACCCCAATTGACACCTTTGACATTTTGCGATCTCCTTATTCGTAAGTAGTTATTTAATTATTTAACCAAATGCAACTCAGCGCTGCGCTTCTTTGGCAGCACGCATCACAAAGTCTCTTCGATTCTCTAAATAATCCCGTTGGTCGGAATCGTCCGGAACCAATTTTAGCGCTTTTTCGAGGGTTTCCAGCGCAAGATTATATTCCTTCCGCATAAAATACGACCGAGCGAGCCTATCGTAGATGAATATTCTCTGGGGGCCGGAACTGAGCTGTAGAGCCCTCTCAAAGTTTCGCACGGACTCAGCGAAATTGCCAACCCGCTCATAAACATCAGCCAGATTAAGACAAGCCGGGACTAACCCGGCATTGATCTCAATTGCTTTTTTAAGAGCCATAATGGCTTTCTCAAACTGCTCCAACTCTTTGTAACAAAATCCCAAATTGGCCCATCCTGCCGCACTGTCAGGCTCAAGCTCTAAGAAGTTACGGTATTGCTCGCCGGCAGCTTCATAATTACGAAGAAGAAGATACCGTTTTGCCAGACGTGACCTCAGGATAGCTTTCCTCGGCGTACGTTCAACAGCCGCCACCAGTGCCTTTATCTCAAGGTCCAATTCATCGAGACAGCTCTGGACATCCCGGTCCAGCGGATTAGCTTGTCGCGCCTTCTCAAACTCAGTGTTCATTATCTGCGGGTCACCTTGTAGAATCCCCAGAAGCCCCCGCAGGGCATGGCTTGTGCCCGTATAAAATTGTGTCAAAGTCGATTTGACCTGCTGCGATTCTTCCTCCGTATCTCCGAGTTTCACCAGATATGGCAAAACAGGAGAATGTTCCCTCGAAAGCCACTTCATAGCAGTTATCAAACATCCTTCCTCATCCCGCTTTATTGCCGCTCCGAATTCCAGCCTGGGCCTGTCATCGGTATTGAGCGGCCCGGTGCCCCCTATCCTTCGCAATCCACCTTCATCAACCACAAAACAATCCAGAAAATCATAAACAGAATGAATATTGATTATAGCAAAATCGGAAGATATGTCCAGCCGCTCAACCAGTTTTCTGGCACGTTGAAAATCAATTTGCAGACCGGATGCGCTTCCCACCAAAACAGCATGCTTGTTGAGGCAGTTGTTTGCCATCCAGACACAACTGTGCGGCATAACTTTCTGAAACGTCCTGAATATTATCTGAAGGTCTTCACCCCGCAGGTCAAGAGGAATCCAGCAAGACAGAATGCCGCCGTCTCTAAGGCGCTCTCGGCATTGCATAAAATGTTCGTATGTGTAAAGCGCCGAGCTTCCGGTAGTTCCAGGATAGGTCGAGTCGTTCATAATGATGTCGAAATCCTCATCGGTCAGCTTCACAAAATTCTTTCCGTCCATAATGATTTTTCTTAGCCGTGGGTCTTTGTACGACCCACGGTTGATTTCTTCGAAGAACTTGCCCGCTTCAAAAACGCCCGGACAAATATCAACTATCCTGTAGTCTTCCACACCAAACGCCAGACCGACACCTGATGTCTCTCCGCTTCCGAAACCGATTTGCAGCACCTTCTGCGGGTCCTTGTGCATCAGCAGCGGGACATATCCCTGAAGTTTCTGGGTAGTTCGCAGCATCAAATCCATTCCCGCCACATCGACTCCATCGACTGCAATGAGCCGGTCGCCATCGGGCAGGTCATGTACGGTCACAGTGCCCGTCGCATTGTCCTTGATGTAAATGACTTCGCTGGGATAATGATAAGTATTCATCGTCTTCAGGAATACGTCACGGGGGATGTTCAGCACACTAACAACAATGGCCACTATCGAAACCACCGCCGCACTCACACCGAACGCCACCCGGTGTTTCTCTGAAAAGAAAATGACCACAACAGCTAAGAAAAGCTGAATCGCGATAATTACAAGGAAGCTGTCCCGCAACCCTAACAAAGGCACCATCACAAAGCCCGCCGCGAAAGAGCCTATCACACAACCCATCGTATTGCACGCGTAAACCTCTCCTATTCTCTTGCCTGCTGCTTTCCAGGATGTAGCGCAGATTTTTACCGCGATGGGGAAAACCATACCCATAAGCACCGTCGGTACCAAAAGCACAACCGATGCGTCAATAAAATGAGCCGCAACTTCTTTCCAAAAAGGGCCCGCGAGCACCTTCTGTGTCAGTATATGGTCAATGTACCAGAGCATTCCCAACAGCGGCACTGAACCCAGCACTGAAAGCCCTACCAGAAACTCCACAACGCCCAGCGCAAAAATACAGTTTTTGATTCTCGCTAAAAATACCCGGCTACAAAGAAAGCTTCCCAGCGCGATTCCTAAAATAAAACAGGTCAGCATGCAGGCGAAAGCATAAACGCTCGTCCCCAGAACAAACAGCAGCACCCTCGTCCACAAAACCTCCAGCGCCAGCGCACAAAAACCCGCCACCGACACCGCCGCTAAGACTATCGTTCGCTTGTAGCCGAAGGCATCCTGCGGACTACCGGCCTGCTCTATAACAACTTCACCTTCAGCAGAGCTTCTCTTGGCCGGTTTAGGCTTGCGCACCGAACGCTTATGCTTATACTTTTTCCCAACCGGCTTATCTGTGAACAGGGACAAGATGAATGAGAGAACTCCGACAAGAATATTCGCAGAAGCTGCCAGATAAACGGTATTGCTCACGCCAAAAATCCTGATGAGCAAATAGCCCGAAAGGAAACTGCCCGCCACTGCGCCAAATGTATTGACTGAGTATAAAAGTCCTGCGCTCTTTCCGATACCGGCTTCGGACGCTTCTTTTTTACCCGGTGAATTCGCCCACAGCTTGCTCAAAACCGGCAGCGTCCCGCCCATCAGAGCTGTCGGAACCAGTAACATTACAACAGACACAGCGAACCGAACAAAAGTCAACGGATAAAAGCCCGGATGAAAGCTCTGGAAAAACCAGCGATAAAACAGGTCTGTCGTTGCGAGGATAGTCGGGAAAGCAAGTGCATATACTCCTATTCCCACCTCCAGCAAGGCAAACAGCTTTAAGGGTCGAGAGCTTCTATCGGCAATTCTCCCGAACAGCCAGCTCCCACAAGCCAAACCCAGCATAAATGAAGTTAGAACTGTACTGACCGCGAAGACTGTATTGCCGAAAACAACGCCGAAAGCTCTCGTCCAGGTTACCTCGTAAACCAGACCTGCCGCTCCTGAGACCAGAAACAGCGGCAGAACCGCTTTCCTCACCACTGGAATTCCGCCTTGCGCCTGGGCAATTGTTCTCACTTTTGCCGACCCACGTGCTAAAAAAAATAATTTATGTACTTTGAAACTGATTTAATTGTCGGATAATTATCAGGGTCAATACACTATTTCTTAAATCTCCAAAGGTCTATTGTTACATCCTCAGGAGCCAACCATTCGGAATGCCAGTCAAGAAACAGTACATTACTGCCTCTTCTATGTCGAGCTCTCGCAATCCGCCTGCCTCTGGTTACATCCTGACTATCAGAGGTAGGCAGATGCCCCGGAGTCCACACATCGCATCGATTATTTCCTGGGTCATCGGCTTTTCTGATTATGTGTCGCCACGAACCATCCTCATTATCGGCGAGATAAATAGTACGTGCTCGATTGGTGCAGGTGGTTAACTTGGTCGGTATTAATATCTCGTTACCCTCCATGTCATTTTTATTCTCGAAGTCCCAGCCGTTGACAACGTAACAAACAGTTTGCTCTTTATCGGGGTAGCTGGGACAGCGATATATATCCACTGTACGGTAATCGTTGCCGATAGGCTTCTGGGCTAAAAGGGGCATAAAAAGTTGGTACCAGGCCCCGCCTGTGCCGCCTGCCTTGCCCCGCGGAACGAACAATTCATACTCCTCGGCATAGAAATTGGCTGCCAGGCCGATCTGACGCATATTACTTCTACACTTGACATTCTTAGCTTGCTTCTTCGCACGTTGTAGTGCAGGCATTAATATCGCCATTAATAACGCAATGATAGCAATCACCACTAAAAGTTCTATCAAGGTGAACCCTCTTCTTTTGTGCAAGCTCATAATCCACCTTTCGTGCAAGAAATTCTAAGAATACAACAACATTATACGCTTTCTAAGATGTGAGTCAATGAAAAAAGTAATGGTTCGACAGGCTCACCATCCTGAGCGAAGTCGAAGGACTGTCACACAATTGAGAGTAATGAGTGTCACGATTGTAGATTTTTTAGGTCTCCACCCGCAATTTTTTTCAGCGAATATGGACTACCATTCTCTTTTCATCTTTCTGGTTTTTGCATCATATCTTCGAGAGCTTCAGACTCTTTGATACGCAAAATTATCTCTTCGGCCTGTTTGCGTAAGTTTTCGTCTTTCGAGACAGCAAGCAGCTTGTTCATTGCCGTCTTAGCCCGGTCGCGGTGAGTTTCCATGATTGCGCCGGCGATCTTTATCGCAGCCATTGCTGCTTCCGCCCTAACTGTTTCGACCTGCAGGAACGGCTCGACCATTGACAGAACTCCCGGGTCGCTGACGTTTGATAAACCTGAGAGCATAAGTTTTTGCTCCGCCGGACCGCGTGCCTGGTGCATCGCCTGCCGACACATCTTCAGTGTTTTCTCAACCAGTTTACCCTGAGCGTAGCCGAAGGGCTCCTCGGCTGGTAGAGCCAATAAGCGAACAAAGCCTCGAAGCGATAGCAGCCGATGTATTCGGTTTTGCGTGTTACTGTAAATTTCCAGCAGAACTTCTGCAGCCGTCGCGTTTGGCCATTTGGCCAATGTGCGAACGGCAGTATCCCGCACAGCAGGATTCGTCTCTTTTGAGGCATCCTCCAGTGTTCTCAGTGCATTATTGTTTGCGATACCGCCAAGCGCCCGCAGCAGCGAACATCTGACAGCCGCACGCTTCTCGCTATGCAGCCCAGCCAATACAGCGTCAGCCTGCTTACTCGTCTCACCAATCTTACGCGAAACCGTTACAACAGCTCGCTCGGCTTGGCTGCGACTACCGTCATCTTCCAGCTTCACAAGAAGTTTTACCAGCGATGGCAAATCTTTCTCACCTGCAAGCCTGCCCAAAGCCTTAAACGCTGCTTTGCGTACCTTCCTATCCGGGTTTACCGCCTCGCCTAACAGGGCCGGAACCGCACCAACCGCATTGCGCTCGAACAGTACCTGAATTAATTGAGAGCGCACGTTCGGCTGCGAATTCTGCATGCTTTTTACTATCGCATCATCAACTCCGCTGCCACGAAGCAGCTTCAGACTATTTATCGCTGTACTTTTTTCCTCGGCACTGACACCTTCTGTAGCAGCCTTGACCAGATACCCTACAAAGGAAGCGTCACCGAGTTTTCCAACGGCCTGCAATGCTGCTTTTCTGACCCCGGGATTCGTACTTTTAGCCGCTGCTGTTATCGCAGGCAGCGCAGCAGCATCACCCCGGTCGGCAAGAGCACCGATCAGAAACACCTGTTCATCAGGTGACG
>JAIVYN010000219.1:0-6203 GCA_048635425.1 Candidatus Aegiribacteria sp. | reverse complement strand
AGAAATCGCCCGGCACAAGGGTCACTCTGTCACCCAGTCCGGCCTCGGCGAAACGCTGCTCGGCCATCGATATAACGGGTGGTAAATCAAACAATGTCGCCCTGGCCTCAGGGACGGCACGAAGAAAAGCGATAGTCCATGTGCCTGAGGCACCTCCGATGTCAAGCAGATGCCCGAATTTCAATGGCTGCAGTTTGGCTATAACCTCATCGGCTATGGGCTTGGAGATATTATGCATACCACCTATAAAGACGGTCTGGTCGGCGGCCTCGCCGCGAACGCTCGGACCGCACTCGGCGGGTTTCCCGGTTTGTGTCACCCTGGACAACCGGGCCCAGCGACGAAGGCAATTAGCTAAGTGACGAACCATAGGCAGGACGTTGTTATCTGATTTCTCAGTCAGCAATTTAGCAACATTATCAGGAACGCTGTAACAACTTGTTTGCTTGGTCAGAAATTCCAATGCTACAAGTGCATCGAGTAGAATCGTTGTTGCCCGCGGATTGGTGCCAAGTTCGCAGGCCAATGCCCGGGCTGTCATTGGTTTTTCGTACAGCGGACTAAAAACGTCTAAATCCGCCGCCGCGGTCAGCACGCAGGCCGGCTGAAATGACCGGGCAACATCCAAAACTTCTTGTGCAGTCCATTGTTTTGCCATCAGTACGTCCCTTTTAAATAGTTACTGTTGCGGAAACAGTATTTGTCATTCCCGCGGAAGCGGGAATCCAGCTTTTTCGCTCTGGACCCCTGCTTTCGCAGGGGTGACATCGTAGGTTTTTGCTTTCCGCAACAGATACTAAATAAGATTTCCTACTTACCGAAGTAGAAGGGCAAAAGGAGAGTGGTTCAATTTAAGGCATAGACACATCGTAGTTGGGCTTAAAGTGTTGGTGCCATTTTAGTGTCCACAATTCTTCCAGGTAAACTCTTTCTACGCTGCTGTCCACAAATCCGATATTGGTCGCTTTTTTATGGCGGTCAACGCAGAACCGCCCCATAAAGTACCCTTCGCCATGAGGATACCCCGGATATCCTATCTCACCAGACACATCCTCGGGCACCGTATCGTTAGCGAAAGGCCACGAGCCGACCCACACCGAATCGCCTAATAGCGGAACACTCGATTGAGTGTCCGAGTATTTCTTGTAGAAATTTCCCGCCGGAAAATCCGGAGCGTAAATTGGGTCGTCAGGCAGCAGCCATAAATTCAGCCCGTAGCTGCCTTCCCCGCCCATGAAGCGCCATGAGCTATACGCCGAACCGTAGAACGAATTCTCCGTCCGGTCCTGGCGTTTTGCCATCGGGCAAAATGTCACTTTCATCACCCCCTCTATGTGCTCGGCCGGGTTGTTCTTATAATCCTTAGCGCTCAGATATGGCGCCAATTGATGGAACCAGTACTCGCCGGGCTGATGAGAGAAGGGCATAGTTAAATCATCATGATCAAGCGCGTAAAGATTCATACCTAAGCTCAACTGCCGCAGATTACTCTGACAAGCACTTGAACGCGCCTGTTTGCGTACATAACTAAGCGCCGGCATCAAAATCGCCATCAACAATGCGATAATGGCAATCACAACCAGGAGTTCTATTAGGGTAAATGCCCTTTGCTTATCCATAATAGCACCACAGTTCTTCATGTACGGGCTCGTGAACTAAAAGATAATAGTACGCTTTTGGAAACTAAAAATCAAGAGAAATGTCCACGGTTTTCCATAGTCCTTATCGTAAACAAAGAGAAAGGCTTCTGCAAAATGGAGGTTAGGCATACTTTGAAAAGAAAAAATTGGTCTTTTTATTTTTTCTTTTCAAACAGCAAATTCTTGTGAAGCAGGCAGTTATTTGATTATTAAAGAAAACCAAAAACCTGATTTTCTTAAATAATATATGCCTAACCTCAATTTTGCATAACTCTATGAACAGAGAGAACAAAGCGCAGAAAAAAAGGAGACGAAGGCAATTGTCTTGAACGAATTATAGGCCTGTCTCCTTATCGCGATGTGCCGTCAAGCACTTTACCGCGGATAGTGCTATGAGACCAACTGATCCCTGTCTGCACTCGCAACAAACGTATTATAGCAGAGACAACCGCACGAATCAAGTAAATTATGGCTATGGCGGCTCATGCTATATAGAACCGGCAAGAAGGTAAAAACTGTCGGACTTCCACCATCACCCCGATATGCCTATAAAGAGCGAAAAGTCATAAAGGAGCTGGACGGTCAAAATTTTTTATCGAAGGTAAGCAGAGGACAAGAAAAGCACGGCTTGCAAAACAAACCACAGAATTCATCTGTTACTTACCTTGATGACCTACAATGCTTGTAGCAGCGGTAGTTACTCATTGGCACAATTTAGATTCAAAGTCTGTGTCAGGTCGCTGATTTTGGTTTGGGCAAGCATGTTTTCGGCATTTGCTACAGCCTCATCGAGGTCAATACCTGAAATAGTCTTTTGTACTCGTGGCAGATAGCTCGGATCCATACTCAAAATCCGCACACCTATCCCAAGCAGGAAAGGCAGATATTGTTCTTGATGCGCCATATCACCGCAAACCGAGATTTCCCTGCCGCTTTGATTGGCCGAATGCACCACCTTCTTCATTGCACGCAACACCGAAGGGTGGTGGGGCAAATAAGAACCGGCAACATTTTCGTTAGTCCTGTCAACGCCCAGCATAAACTGTATAAAATCATTGGTCCCTATCGAAAAAAACTCAGCCTCCCTCATGAAATCGTCTATCAAGTCCACTACACAGGGCAGCTCGACCATAATTCCAAGTTTCGGTTTCCGATTGTGTTCTATGTTCTGTCTGCCAAGTTCCTCCAAACAATCAAATACAACTTCACGGGCTTGGCAGAATTCATCTATGGACGAAATCATTGGAAACATAATCCGTAAATCCCCCCCGGCCCCTGCACGCAGCATAGCCCGAATCTGCTCAGCGAAAACAGGTTTGTTCTGAAGTGAAAAACGTATCGATCTCAAACCGAGAGCAGGATTCTGTTCCCTGATGTCGTGGTAATAGGATAAGGTTTTATCACCTCCCACATCGAGCGTTCGAAACGTAACCGGTTTGTCTCTCATTAACTCAACGAGCTTGCTGTAAATCATAAATTGTTCTGCCTCGGTCGGTAGATTTCCTCTGATCATAAACGGAAACTCTGTCCGATACAGCCCCACACCCTCGCAGTGCAATTCGCACGCAACCTTCAGGTCGGCCAACAGGTTGATATTAGCGAAAAGATGCACTCTTGTGCCATCGCGCGTGGTCGTTACCGGTTTTATCGAATGCCTCTGCTCTGCTAATGTGAGCCTGGCTTTTTGCTGCGATTCAAATCGCTCTAACACCTCATCGGAGGGGGCCACATATGCATTACCTGTTTCAGCATCGACTAAAATGGGAGTATTGTCTGGAATACTAAGAAGCTCATAAGTATCGCTGACAACCATAGGGATACGCAGTGATCTGGCAAGTATAGACAGATGCGACGTAACAGTGCCACCTATCAGAACAATTCCGCTCGCCTCCTCCGAAGAAAATATGAGCAGGTCGGATGGATAAAGTTCTCTGGCTATTATAACCTGGCCTCTGAATTTGCCGAATTCTTCCGCCTCACTGAGCAGGTTATTCATCAGTCTTATAACCAGATCTTCAATATCCTGGATTTTTTCCCGCATATATGAATTGCCGCTGGTTGCAAAGCTCTCCATATACTGCGTGGCAATCTGCAAGATTGCCAGTGGTGGATTGACCCCACTTTCTATCAGCTTGACTACACCTCCCACAAAGTGCTTGTCCTTAAGTATCACTAAATGCGCCGCAAAAATTAGTGAAGCGGCATCTGAGAGCTTCTGACCTACCTGCTCTTGCAGCTCTTCAAGTTGAGATGCTGTTTTGGCAATTGCCTCATGGAAATCATCAATTGTATATTTGTGATCAAAATCTCTATGCAAAAGTATAGCAAGGTTTTTCTTCTTGTCGGTAACTTTGGCAGGTCCATACGCAAAACCTTCCGATGCAACTGTAGCCCTTATAAATTTTAGTTTCTCCGGCAATGCTGTCTTGACCTTTTCCTCTTCCCCGTGCGGCTCATGCATCGCCAGGAGGAAACGGGCATTTTCAATGATATTGCCAAGCTGAGATGCTGCAGCCTCCAGAGCAGTAATATCGGAGTCATTAAAGTATTTGCCCTTTTTACGCTGAAGCACTAATACGCCGATCTTCCAAATCCCTCGTACTATCGGCACAGCGAGAAAACATTCATACCGTTCCTCAAATATGCCGGGGAAAAATTTGAAGTTCGGGTTATGGATAGCATCCTTCTCACATACTGCTCGCAGCTCTTGCAGCGCAAGGCCTGTAAGACCCTGACCTAACTTGAGCCTTACCTTCCCAACAGAGTCCGGATTCAAACCTCTTGTCGCGCTCAGGACCAGTTCGTGATTTTCGTTATTGTAGAGATAAATCGAACAAACATCCGACTGCGTGTGAGACGCTACCATTTCAACGGTCTTGTCTAAGAGACTCTGAATATTGGCGCTGTCTCTAAAGAGGTCATTTAGCTGACTTATATCATATAAGAGCTGTGCGTTATTCATCAACTTATCCAATTTCAGTAATCTTTAAATCTACTAATCCATCGCGGCCAGTCTTCTGGTGCGACACCCCCGGCCTTGGTCCAGGGTCCATTTATGTTGAAACTGCGATTCCACTTCATTGTCCACAGTTCTTTTAGGCCGACCTTGCGCACCGACCAGTCGCAAAAAAGACTGCTTTGGAATCCGTCATGCCGATCGACGCACACACGCTGCATCTCATCGACGTTGGCCGTACCGTGGATCCCCAGCGAGCCACCGGTGTAATCCGCCGGTGGGTCTGTATGCCGGGGCCAAGAATCGACCCACCACATGCCGGTGAACATCGGTATATTATATGCGCCCTGAACATTGGGCGTCCGCCAGTAGTCCGAGCGCCCGTTGCGGCCCCAAATTCCGTCCCTGTTAGCCGACAGATTGCACATCCAGCCATTGGGGCCATAGCTGCCGATATATTCTTCGGTTTGCCAGGCATGCTGGGCCCAGGAGCCAATATTCCCTTGTCCGGACGGCTTGGTGGCTTCCGGGCAGCAGCGGATATCGGGCTCGGCTTCATAGAGTTCCATAATGGGAAGGAACCACCATCTGCCGCTGCCGTATCCTGACGTTGTGCCATTCACTGCGCCGCTTAGCCAGTAGCCATTGTTGTCATCGCAGTACATCTTCCAGATGAGACTCCATTGGTGGAGATTCGCCTGGCATGCAACACCCCTGGCCTGTTTCCGCACCCGCTGTAGTGCCGGCATTAATATCGCCATTAACAATGCAATAATAGCGATTACTACCAGGAGCTCTATCAGAGTGAAACCTCTTTGCTTGTTCATGATGATGTTCCAATTTATTGTAAGACAAATGTGAAAGTCTGAAAATAAGTATATCCCTTCTAACAGTAAAAATCAAGGAAGCGTCCTAAGATTTTTTATATCTCTTTAACACTCGTCTCTATTACAGCGTTTCGTAAATCTCGCTCCTATGCCAGAGCGAGATTGCTTCGTTGTGGAGTTTACCCTGAGCGTAGCCGAAGGGCTCCTCCTAAGAAAATAAACGGTTTTGGTATTGCGAGGTTTGAGATTGCCACAGTCGCCTGCGGCTCCTTCGCAATGACATTGTTGGTCCATTTTCTTATGCATACTTCCTGAGAATAAGGTCAGGTGCTCGCAATGACATAGGGCTGCCTCCAACGTCATTGCGAGCGAGGCAAAGCCGAGCGTGGCAATCTCGTAGTCGTACTATTTCTGAAATGGAGTAATAGCTCCCCCTCGAGGTGGAACAAGCCCCCTCGTTTTGCTTCGCACCTGTGCCTGCGAGACCCCCGTTCTTGCTTTCGCAAGAAAGCACGGGGGTGCAGGCAAAAGCGAAGTAGCGGGGGTAAAGTCATTATATGCAGTTGTTTTGTTGTTCATGAAGCCTTATAATACTCCCGGAAATTCAGGCCGGTTTATAAGATGGAAGCTGTGGTATAATGAAATGAGTAATGTAAGGACTTGTAAATAAATTATCTTCCATTTTTGGCTGGCTGCGGCTGCGGCTGGCGGTGTCAGCAAAACTCGGACTACCAACCAGTAGGCCTGCGTTTTGCTTCCTTGCCAGCCTTGTCCTCGCTC
>JAIVYN010000218.1:0-6218 GCA_048635425.1 Candidatus Aegiribacteria sp. | reverse complement strand
GGCTGCGGCTTCGGCTGGCGGTGTCAGCAAAACTCGGACTACCAACCAGTAGGCCTGCGTTTTGCTTCCTTGCCAGCCTTGTCCTCGCTGGAGCCAAAACGAAACCTAATTTCTTTACCAGTCCTTAATGTAACTTTTGCTTCTTATGTTCTCACCCATCCAGGACACCCATTACACCCCAGCTCGCAGGCATGTTTTTCTGCCGGGATTATGTTTAAATAGCTTGTTGGTTAGCTAATATTCTTGCAATATCGGCCTGTTATATATAAAGTGAGAGGAAATCTGTCGGGGTTGCTTCTGTAAGCTGTTATAAAATTATAATATAAAGACATGGAGAGGTGTCGGAGTGGCTTATCGAGCCGGTTTCGAAAACCGGTGTGCCCTTTGCGGGTACCGCGGGTTCGAATCCCGCCCTCTCCGGTTCTCATAAGTGCATAAGAGCTATGCAAAATTGAGGTTAGGCATATACATAAGCATACAAGAATACTTATAAATTATGCGTGTAGCCTTGGGACAATTCAACGCGGTGGTGGGTGATTTAGCCGGCAACGCCGAGAGGATGGTCGAAATCTATGCCGAGGCGGTTCGGACTGACGTGGATTTGTTGGTCTTTCCGGAATTAGCTGTTTGCGGCTATCCGCCGGAGGATCTGCTGCACAAGAAGCATTTCTTAACAGACTGCTCATTAGCCCTCGAAAAATTGGCCGCCGATTGCCCGGAGAAAACCATAATAGCCGGCTTTGCAGAAGGCTGCCAGGGCAACAACTACAATTCCGCTGCTGTATTGCAAGGCGGGCGGATAAGCAAAATTTATCGAAAGGCCCAGCTGCCCAATTACGGTGTGTTCGATGAGCCAAGATATTTCCTGCCCGGCACCGAACCGGTGGTAATCAATATAGGCGGCCTTAATGTTGCTGTTACTATCTGTGCCGATATCTGGGAAATCGAACGGCTTGTCGATTTCCTCAAGGACGCAGGGCAAATCCAGATGATTCTGAATATCTCAGCTTCGCCGTTTTATGTCGGCAAGATAAAGAAAAGGCAGGAGATAGTTAGCCTATGTGCGAAAGAGCTCAATAGTGCTGTGGCCTATTGCAATCTTGTCGGCGGTCAGGATGAATTGATTTTTGACGGGCGAAGTATGTTCGCCGATTCGACCGGCAAGATAATGGCCAAGGCAAGGGCATTCGACGAGGATTTACTAATTGCTGATATAATTCCCACGACCGACGGGGTAGTGCAGGTTGAGCCGATGCGAGCCGCTGCTGGGCAGTTAGGTGACCTTGCCGACGAAATCTATCAGGCACTTGTGCTCGGCACAAGAGATTATGCGGGCAAAAACGGTTTTGCGAAAGTGCTGCTCGGCCTGAGCGGAGGTATAGATTCTTCGGTCACGGCTGCTGTCGCCGTTGCTGCTTTAGGTGCTGAAAATGTGGTCGGCCTGACAATGCCCTCGAAATTCAACAGTCCGGATACGATAGGGGATGCTGAAAAGCTGGCAAAAAATCTGGGTATCGAATTTTTAACCATCCCGATTGAGCCGATACTCAAGCAATTCGACGATGGATTAAAAACAGTACAGGGCTGGAAAAGCGAAGGTATCGCCTATGAGAATTTACAGGCCAGAATCCGCGGCTGTATTCTTATGTCGCTTAGTAATCAGTTTAGCTCTCTGGTACTGACGACGGGTAATAAAAGCGAAACCGCAGTTGGCTATGCGACTCTTTATGGTGACACGGCCGGGGGCTTTGCCGTGATAAAAGATGTCCCCAAGACAATGGTTTATAAATTGGCCGAGCACATAAACAAAATATCCGGACGTCAAATTATACCTGCTGCCGTATTAACCCGGCCGCCCAGCGCCGAGCTAAAGCCCGACCAGAAAGACAGCGACTCACTGCCGGATTACGATTTACTTGATAAAATTCTCAAGGGTTATGTTGAAGAAGACAAGTCCGCACAGCAGCTCGTAGAATCGGGCCTGCCGAAAGATGTTGTCCTGCGGGTAATCCGTATGGTTGACCGTAATGAATATAAAAGAAGGCTATCTCCCCCGGGAGTACGAATTACGCCAAAGGCTTTCGGTAAAGACAGAAGACTGCCGATTACCAACCGTTACAGCTCCTGCAAACAATAGGCATATTTCGTCTGCGATTGTGTATACAAAATCATCTGCCGGAGAGGGCATCTGCTATAGCTCTGCCGAATTGAATTGAGGCTGCCGGCCCGCTGCCGGTTATTATCAATCTGTCCTGCTCGACAGGGATACCGGTATATACAGCCCCAGCGAGGATAAGTCTGTTACGTTCGGACAAAAAGCTGGTAGCCCTGACACCTGCGAGCACTCCGGCGTTGGCCAGGATAGTAGGTGCTGTGTCAATTGCCGCAAGGATCTTTCTCTGACGTACCGCCTCCCGAGCGAGATTCAGTGCAGCAGGATTGACAGCGTATTCAACGGCTCCCAGGCCGCCGATAAAGATTATCGCATCGTAATCCTCGACCCTCAATTGGCCCACTAAAATGTTTGCCTCAGTAATTCTTCCAAGCATACCTCTTAGAATTCCTATTCTTGTGCTTGCTATAACCGTCTGAACCCCCGCTGCATCGAGTGCTCGTTTTGTTTCGAAAAACTCCTCCTCGCGGAAATTTTGACTGGCAGCAATCAAGGCCGCTCTTTTTGTTCCTGTGCCCTGCTGGTCTTTCAATGCTTCTGCTGCGGCTTGCTCTATTGGATAGCCTACGCAAATTATATAAATCGGCTCCAGTCCTCTCGTTAATTTGCAGGTTCTGCTGACGTCCTTTGAATTAAAACCACCGATTGTTACAGACCCCAAATCCAAGCAGACGGCCTGCAGCTGGATATTCTGGGCGATGTGCCCGGCTTCGAGGAGCATATATGTTTTGGCCTTATTGCGAAACTGGCTCGTGAGCTTTCTGACGGAGCCTGCAACAATAATATTGCAGCCCGCCGTGGCCACCGACTCCATCGAAGCTGCTGCCGCTAAGCCGCTGCGGATATCCTGGTCCGAAGTTTGTTCCAGACTATGTTCGGCCGGTCGATACACAAACAGTCCCTCTGGTGTGGCAAAATATAAGTCTATGGGATAAGTCTCCCCAGCCGATGGTGCCGTTCGCAGGCCTCTTTGTGTTTCTGTTATGCCCTGGCCGGCCCAGGCCAATTGACTAATCTGCTCAGACTCGAGCGGTTTGTTGGCAAATAAGCGCACACTTCGCCGCTTGGCCAACGCCTCTTCGAAACTGACCGTTCCTGTCAAGTTTGGCTTTGTAAGCTGAATAATTTTCTGTGGCGCAGGCCGAGACCTGCGCTGGCCGAGACACAGTGCTGCGAAACAAACTAAAACTATTCCAAGAATTGTTAGACGTTTCATTTTCTTAGTCCTCCAAAACTAAAGACCCAAGACCACAGAGACAAGACTAAAGACCACACTTTTACAGGTCCCGTGTCTTAAATCTGGGATCTGGCAATATATTTATTTATATTATACACATTCAATCCTGGATTTCCAGATTAAACTTTATTTTTAAGCGGTTACTGGGACCCTATTTTACTCCACATCCGGCAAGTGCGAGCATAAGTCCAATAGGTGCTGATTCGCCTACTGAGGAACCGACTTTGACATTTTGCCGTCCGTAAGTTAGCATTGTAGATATCCGGTACCTGAGACATTTATATGGGAATTCTGATTGATATTTCGAAATCCAGCGGCCTTAAGAATAAGGCACATATCAGTGTGCTTTTATTCTTTGTACTTTTTTCGTTTCTGCCGTCCAAAAGCTTTGAAGCCCTGGCTGGTGTTTCGGTAGGCCGATGGGCTCGCTTTGAAGCATCGGTAAAGAATACAAAAAACTACCGGAATGCCTATGGAGACGTGACGTTAAATGTTACTTATGAAAGTCCCGATGGCAGCCGAATCAAGTTCTGGGGATTCTACGACGGCGGCCAGAGATGGAAGATTCGGTTTATGCCCGAGGAGATTGGCTTCTGGAAATACAATGCTGTTTTTTCCGACGGTTCAGACGGCATGAGCGGGACATTTGAGTGCGTCCGGTCCGATATTCCCGGAATGATTTCCATGGACGAGGCTAATCCAATGTTGTTCGGTTACAAAGGTGGCAAGCACGTTTTGATTCGCAGCTTTCATGTGGGCGACCGGTTTTTTGCCGAGAACTGGCCATCCGCCAAGCGCAAGGTTTTTTTAGACTGGGTGCAGACTCAAGGCTATAACATGCTCTCTGTGGCCAGCCATTATCTGAACCGGGATTCCGAAGGTCGCGGTCGCGGCTGGAGGACGCCCGACCTCTCCGCCAGAGGCGGATTAAACGCGACGGAATACCAAAAACTGGAAGCCATAATGAACGACCTGGCAGCACGCAGGATAATGGTATATCCCTTTGCCGGTTTCTTCGGACAAAGTTCAGACTTTCCTACGAATCACCTGCAGCAGGAGCAGTATATAAAGTATACACTCGCGAGATTGGGACCTTACTGGAACATCCTTCTGAATGTGGCAGGCCCCGAGCCAACAATCAAACCTGATGAATTCCAACGCGCTATGGCAGCCGCCGACATCAATCGCCTTGGCCGAAGGATAAAGGAGCTGGATGTCTTTGGGCATCTAATCTCGATTCACAATCCGGGTGGAGACGACCCATTCAAAGACGAGGATTGGCTCTCTTTCGTTACACTGCAAGGGTGGAAAGATACCAACCTTTCCCACATTAATAAAGGTCTCTTAACAAACCATCACGATTTCAAACCCCTTTACGCCCAGGAAGTGTTCTGGCCCGGCAATAAGTATCATAACATTCATAGTAATGTTGATATCCGGAAAAAGGCATTTGTCATAATGATGTCAGCCGCGGCAATCAATTACGCGGATATGGATGGTAATTCATCTTCAGGTTTTAGCGGAAGCATGGACCTGTCCGAAAAAACACAGGTCAAGCATGACATTGTCAGGAAGGTCTGGGATTTCTTTGAGACGATACCTTTTTATCGAATGAGCCCGAACCAGCAGATTGTGGACAATGGCTTTTGCCTGGCAGAACAAGGCAAACAGTATTTGGTGTATCTGCCGGATGGTGGGAGTGTAAATGTTGCTGTTAAGGCAGGCCCGTACAAAGTAATATGGATAGATGCCCAAAACACGTCTGACAGACGTTATGCAGGAATGACGGATGACGGAAAGGAACTCTCCGCACCAAGTAGTGGCGATGACTGGTTGTTGTATTTGACTGCGGAAGATATGAGCAATGCCAACCGTGCCAGCCCGCTGCGACGCATCGCGGAGAGGGCCACGTCTCGGCAGGTTGGCTCATCGAATCATCAGTAACAGGGTATTAGTAACCAGTAACTCTCTTAGGTTGTTTTAATGGCTGTATCGCGGCGACAAAAGATAACTATAATCTTATTGGTTTTTTATTGGCTCAGCTTTTTTATTCTTGCCCATATACCTGTCCCTGGCCTTGTTAGAAAAGCCGGCGTTTCTGATAAGGGCCTGCATTTCCTTGCATATTTGATTTTAGTATTCCTGCTCTGGTTCGCAATCAGTCCGGACCAAAAAGTAGTTTGGCGAAAAGCTGTCGTATGGTGGGTGTTTATCGTATTAACCGGATATGGGGCGGTTGATGAGCTGCTTCAGGGCTTTACGGGGCGTAATTGCGATGTTATGGATATTGTTGCTAATATAGCAGGTGTGTTTACAGGTTTAATTCTGCTTTCAGTTTTCACCTTTTGGCCTGCCGTCCTTTTAGTGACCGGCACAATTATCTTTGGGATAACGAATATTACGCGAGCGAATTTAGCGGAGCTGGTGCCGGTTACAAACGCGATGTTTCATCTGTTTGCCTACCCAATTTTTAGTATGCTGTGGATTTGTTATATGCATCTTTTCCTCTCCTTAAAGCCCCCTAAAGCCAAATGGCTGATAGCAGCATTAGCCGGGCCAATAGTGCTGCTGTTGACTGTAAAACTGTTCTCCGTGATTCTTGGCAAAGGTTTCGGACTGCGAGAAGTAATCGTCTCTGTTGTGGGAATTGCAGCCACCATTACCCTAATTTATCTGGCAGCGTTATTTCACAAGACTCAAGACTCAAGACTCAAGACCCAAGACCCAAGACCCAAGACTCAAGACTCAAGACTCAAGACAAAAGACACAAGACACAAGACACAAGACTCAAGACTCAAGACTCAAGAC
>JAIVYN010000217.1:0-6336 GCA_048635425.1 Candidatus Aegiribacteria sp. | reverse complement strand
CTGTGGCAGTATTCCGGAATTTCCGGACAACTGAATCTTCTATCAATTCACTGCTCTGAAAAATGTTTTTCAAGTGTTCGCTAACGGTGCGGACATCCACGGCAAATAGTTCGGCCATCAGCTTCTGAGTCAGCCAGATGGTTTCATCCTCATAACGAGCCTCAATGCTCTGCTCGCCAGCTTGTCCTGTGAAAATCAAAAACTCCGCCGTACTATTGCGGATCAATTTTTTTGGGTGATTTTCGTATGGTTTGTGGTTAGCCATCCTACACCCCCTCCACGTCCCACATGCATTTCATGATTTCCTCTTCGGTGATGCGGACTTTCCAGGAATCTCCTTCCTGCTGAAGATTCGGCAGGCCGTTGCTACCGTTGACATATATAGTGTCGAACTCAAAGTCGCGGGTGCTGATACAGTTTTTCTGGAACCATTCGTCCACCACCAGCTTGATGTTCTGGTCTTCCGAGAATTCTTCCTAATTTTTTCCTTTATCTTTACAATTATTCAACATAGCCAACTACGTTATTTAGTTCAATTACCACGTCAAACTTATAAACTAATGTACGCAAGTCCCCGGATATCTTCTATTTGTCACACTTTTCTATTCCGCCGCCCATTCCTTACAAAGCACCTCGGCCTGTTCAAGAACCGTCTGAGTAGCCTTCTCCTGCTTATCAGGCGGATAACCATACTTGCGCAGAATCCGCTTGACGATTACACGAATTTGAGCACGGGCGTTTTCGCGTTTGGTCCAGTCAACTGACACACTTCGTTTGACCGATTTAACCAATTCTTGTGCGATGATTTTTAACACGTCGTCTCCCAGCACTTTGACCGCACTGTCGTTGACTTCAAGTGCATCGTAGAATGCGACCTCATCGTCTGTAAGGCCAAGTTTTTCACCGCGTTTTTGTGCCTCGCGCATCTCCCTGGCAAGATGTATCAGCTCATCAATGACCTCCGCCGCCTCGATGGCGCGATTCTGGTACTTGGTGATAGCTTTCTCCAACATTTCTGCGAAAGATCGTGCCTGTACAACATTCTTTCGCATACGGGTCTTGATTTCGTCATTGATAAGCTTTTTCAAAAGCTCAAGAGCGAGGTTTCGTTGAGGGAACTGCTGAACTTCCGCGAGAAATTCATCCGACAGGATTGAAATATCCGGCTTCTGCAAACCGGCGGCAGCAAAGATGTCCACCACCTCGGTTGAGTAAACCGCACGGGACACCAATTGCCGGATGGCCGTTTCCATCTCCTCCGGGGATTTCTCTGATTCCGTAACGGTTGCCTTGACGAGCCCGGACCGGATCTCCTGAAACAGGCCGACCTCATCCCGAATAGCCAGAGCCTCTACATGGGGCACGGCCAGAGCAAAAGCCTTGGAGAGAGCCGAGACCGCCTGAAGGTATCGCTTCTTCCCTTCTTCCAAGCCGAGGATGAACTCCATAGCTTGGGCAATTCCCTTTAGACGTTTTGCGGAATCAGTCTTAAGAATGGCAGTGTAATCGAAGCCGTGGAGCATGTCTTTCACGACCTCGTATTTCTCACGCATGACAGCAACGGCTTGTTCCTGATCGACAGTTGCTTCACCCTTACCGCCGCTGTTGGTGTATGTGTGCAGGGCTCGCTTAAGGGCATCCGCCAGACCGAGGTAGTCCACAACCAGACCGCCGGGCTTGTCCCGAAACACACGGTTGACACGGGCAATGGCCTGCATAAGATTGTGCCCTCCCATGGGCTTGTCTATGTACATCGTGTGCATGCTGGGGCAGTCAAAACCCGTAAGCCACATATCACGGACAATGACCAGCTTCAGCTCATCGCCAGGGTCCTTGAACCGTTTGGCCATCGCTTCCCGGGCCTTCTTAGTGCGGATATGGGGCTGCCACGACAACTCATCAGACGCTGACCCTGACATAACGACCTTTACGGTTCCTCTTGCGTCGTCGTTATTGTGCCAATCCGGTCGCAGTTTAACGATAGCCTTGTATATGCCCGCGCAGATACGACGGCTCATGCACACGACAAGCGCCTTGCCCTCCATGGCCTCCTGCCGTTGTTTGAAATGCTCCGTCAAATCAGCAGCAACCAGGCCGATGCGCTTTTCCGTGCCAACCATGGCTTCGAGAGCAGCCCACTTGGTTTTAAGTTTCTGCTTTTCAGACTCCTCTTCGCCCTCGGTGATTTCCTCAAACTCCGGGTCGATAAAGGGCTTTTCGTCCTCATCCAGCTCGATTTTGGCAAGACGGCTTTCGTAATAGATTGGCACCGTCGCGCCGTCTTCCACTGCCCGAAGGATGTCGTACTTGTCGATGTAGTTGCCGAATACTGCAGGAGTGTTCCTGTCGCTGCTTTCGATGGGCGTACCCGTAAATCCGATGAAAGAAGCGTTCGGAAGGGCGTCGTGCATGTGACGTGCAAAGCCATCGATAAAATCGTACTGACTTCGGTGAGCCTCATCTGCGATGACGACAATGTTCCGACGGGCGCTCAGCTCCTGACATGTATTTCCTCTCTTTTCAGGAAAGAACTTTTGAATAGTGGTAAAAATAACACCGCCCGAAGCCACCGATAGCAGTTCCCTGAGGTGTGCACGGCTCTTGGCCTGGACAGGTCTCTGCCTTAGCAGATCATTATTTCCAGAAAACGTCCCAAAGAGCTGGTCGTCCAAGTCGTTTCGGTCTGTTACGACGAGGATCGTCGGATTTTCCATTGCAGGATGCCGAATGACCTTCCCTGCATAAAAAGCCATGGAAAGGCTTTTGCCCGAGCCCTGGGTATGCCAGATTACCCCGATACGTTGTCCGCCGAAATGAGGAGAACCGCCGCCATAAGGTCGCTTGATGTCTTCCCCGACCGGTGGAAATGGGTCGGCCGCCTCTGCCTCAAGAAAACGACCATATACAAGTCTCCTCGGCGCTTTGATTCCACAAGCCGACAGTGTACACTCAACAGCCTTGTTGACGGCGTGATATTGGTGATAACCCGCCGCCTTCTTGGCAATCGTCGAGGTGTCCCCTCCATCATCTTCAAACGTGATGAAGTTCAGCACATAGTCGAGGAACCACTTCTTATCGAAAATGCCTTTGAGCAGCACCTCGAGTTCCACGGAACCTTTTGGCGCGATAGTCTCGCCATCCACAGTTCGCCACGGCATAAATCGATCCCAGCCCGCGGTCAGCGTCCCGGAGCGAGCCAACAGACCATCCGAGATCACCAGCAACTCATTGTAAGCGAAGAGAGCGGAAATCTGCTCTTTGTATGTCTGAAGCTGGTTGAAAGCATGGCGAATCGTGGCCTTCTCGTCAGCCGGGTTCTTGAGCTCAATTACCGCCATTGGAAGGCCGTTGATAAAAACAACAATATCCGGACGACGCTCTCTTTTATTTTCAACAACTGTAAACTGATTAACAGCCAACCAGTCGTTATTATCTTCATCGTCCAGATCAACCAACCAAACCTTGCCGTGCTTTTCGCCTTCATCGCCCATCCATGAAACGTCAACGCCATCGGTGAGCATCTTGTGAAAGGTGCGGTTGTTTTCGATCAGCGAAGGGCTTTCGGGGAGCGTGATCTTCCGGATCGCCTCATCGATAGCCTCAAACGGCACCTCAGGGTTAATTCTTTCCAGTGCTTCCTGCAAACGACTGCCAAGAATAACATCCGTATAGTTTGCTTTAGCGTCACGCTCAGGTCTGGAACCGTCGAATGCAATGTCCGGGCCGTACTCGATATTATACCCGAGGTTTTCGAACCATGCGAGGGTGGTTTGTTCCAGTATGTCTTCAGTTGTTTTCATAAATTGCTGTCAGTTTCGGTTCACCTATGCACTACAAACTATTTTGTGGCTCATAAATCGGCAAATATGAGCTACAAAATATCTCAATAGCCTTAAGCGGCACGTCAGAGTTAATTCTTTCCAGCACTTCCGGCAAACGCCTGCAATAACATCCGTATAATTTGTTTTAGCATCACGCTCAGGCTTGGAACCGTCAAATGCAATGTCCGGGCCGTACTCGATATTATACTCGAGGCTTTCGAACTAGGCGATGGTGGTTTGTTCGAGGGCGATTCGATTGTCTTGTTCATGCCGTCAACCCCTTGGTTGGCTCAGATATGGGGTTTATAAAATGAATTCCGTTTTCTCTGAGGCAGTTCAATCCCGATTCTTCAAGGTAATTATCGAATTTATTACAGTCTGTTGCTAACTCATGAAGCAGAATCCAGTATTGGTCACAGGCATATTTTGATTCAAGATCAAGGTTATTGTTAAGGAAGTCAGCAACCTTTTCTTGATACTGATCCAAAGCGATAAACATCGCAATCGACAAGCTATCTTTTGACTCAATCACTGCTTCAGCAAGTTTGCTACTGATTCCTTGTTTGCACATGCCCATGAAGTACAAACTCCAGCAAATAGCATTAGAACGCTGGAACTTGAGGTGTTGCTCTATAACAGGCTCAAAATTCTGATGTGAAATCACATCCAAGTGATTCTTTGCCACTTCGCAAAGAATCGGTAACACGATAGGGCTATGAAATGCTATCGAAATAAGGTATTTCAGATAAACCGCAGCGTTGTCTTCGTCGATTTTCCTGACAAGGGAACGAGCGGCATATTTCAAGACGCTCCCTTCAGGATGATGTTTTTGCAGGTTGATTGCATAGTCCAGAAAATCTGCAATCTTTCTGGCTGTGGGTTTTTCTTCTGATGGCAAATGGTTTGCCAAGTCAATCACCCATGCCGCACGATGAGGAAGAGGCAATTCTTCAATCAGTACTTTCTTGACATTGATATTCAAAAGATACTTTCGCAATTCCTGCTCAAGGTCCAGCATAAACTCTTCTGCTTTTTCGCGGGTAGTACAATAGCATTTATAATCATCAATGAATCTTATGAACCGGTAACCCTTGTCGCGTAGCGCTTCATCGACCTTGAACAGGATAAGTTCGGAGATAATATTTGAAGTGGCCGGTCCAATCGGTATCCCTTGTGTTTCGTTCCGTTTTAAGTATCGTTGCAATTTATCAAGTTTATTGTACCATACCTTCTCGCTAAAATTTGATTTTGCCTTCTCATGCCCGACCAATGCCCATGGTATTGAATGCGTATAAATGGAAGGAAAGCATGAAGAAATATCAGCATTGACTCGATAGCGATTACCAGTCGAAAGTTTCAGCTCACGCATTATGGAATCAGGAAATTTCTCTTTCTCCATGACCACAACCCGACCAGCTTCAAGCTGTTCATATTCGCCCAAAATTACCAGCCGATCGTCATCATGCCTTGCAGGTTTAATTTGGCTTTCAGCGTTTTCGCAAATGTGCTTCAGATTATCCCAGTTTTCTGATATGCATTTGCACAGCCGTGCGTAGGGGAGCGGATGCGGTATGTGCATAAGTCTTGTCACGTTGTTAAATCGTGTTACTCGAAATTCTATTTGATCGTAGCCTTCTTTTTTACGTGGTTTACATTGGTTAATCATCTTATCAGCCATATCAGGCATAAAATCTTCCGTGGAAAAGACAGGCGGTATCTCGTCTAGATTTTCCTTTACCATAGGGAAGTAATTACAACGCAACAAACCGCTGTAAACATAGTCTTTGTCAGGAAGCTGCGTACTCATACGACATCCTCCAGCAGTTTCCCGGCATCGGGAATGCACAGTTCGCCGGAAAGGAGTTTAGGGAGAAGGGTGTCGCGGAGAGAGGCGAGAGTGTTTGATTCCTGGAGGTTCAGAACTACTTGCTGGTGCAGTGGCTCGACCTGCTGAACATAGGCTTCAAGAACATGTTCATGAGGAACAATTACCTGGATCGGCCTGAAATTGCGTTTGCTGATTTCGGCAAATGTGGTTCCACCAGCGTTGCTCTTTATGGTATCCATGTTTGCTTCGGTCCAATACAGCACGTGGTAATTGGGCAGCAATTTATCACAGATCATAGCGATGATGCCCTGATTTACCGAAACAGGTACTTCCGTAATGGCGAGATAGCCAATAGGTGCTCTCGAAGAGAGAAGGACGGTTCCGGCAGGCAGACGACCCGAACTTATCTCGTCAACACCAGCGTCAGTAATGTAGCGAGCCGTGTCCAGTATTACTGGGCTCGTAAGTGATGACATATCCTTGGGGGTCACAAAAGGATTCGTTCCACCATTCCAAAATGAAGGATTCTTGGTGCTTGGTGTTGACCCGCCAACACACCGAACAGCCTCACCAATTGGTTTGATCTTCCACCCCTTCGGAATTTCCCCCAGCTCTGAATCCTCGAAACTATCGGGGAAAAGGTCGGCTATGTCTTTGGGCAGGCCGGGGTCACGGCCTTCAGCCTTG
>JAIVYN010000216.1:0-6333 GCA_048635425.1 Candidatus Aegiribacteria sp. | reverse complement strand
ACATATGTCGTGGCATTTCCTGCCTCACCCAGCAAGTCTGCACCTGGCATTAAAGTAATAGGGTCATTCAGATTGATGATCGGGGCTCCCAAGGTCAAGTTGTTAGTGTTAGTATTACCCGATGCATCAACTGGATAATCAACTGTAATAGAGGTGAGAGCCTGTATGAGCACATCAGCATTATTCAGTTCTGACTCGACTTTTTCGTCGGAGATCGTCCAATCTGCGGTAGGGGGGCCATTGTTTTCAAGAATCTTCCCATCATCCAGTTCGCTATTATTGGTACCATCATTATCGATTGTAACTGTTCCTGGATCGAGCAGAAGAGTACCAGTCATACCCTGAGGTGCGCTTAGTACTGTGCTACCTTCATAAATCAATCCGTCTTTGCCCGATACCTCAGCAAATCCACCATCGCCACCATCAGCTCCGCCGCGGGCACTAATGTTACCGTAGAAACCCGTAATCTCGTCTGCCCAGACAATGACCTTGCCGCCATCGCCATTTTCAATAGCATCGGCCTTAATGGTGGAGTCTTTACTGACATAGGTTCGGGAGGCGGTCGTGACCTCTCCCTTGCCTTGATAATCACCGCCAATAAGGACCGTTCCTCCGCCATTAGAGCCGGATGCGTCTATCTCTGCGGCATCGAACAATCCTACGCGGTCACCGAGCACCTGCACGGTGCCGCCTTTGCCGGAATCACTTTTTGCCTCAATAGAGCCGCTATTGATAACTGTTCCCTCAGCGGCGGTGAGTTTTACCTGTCCAGCATCGCCGGTCTCGACCGAAGCCGACAAGGAGCCCGTATTTGAAATTGCATGCGAGTAAATATCCCCTGCAGCTAAGACTATTGTCCCGCCGGCAGCATCTACCGTGCCCTCGTTGAGAACACCTGAACCTTCAATCGTCTCAGCCGACTCGGGCAAAGATGGCGCATCCACCTCCAGCACGACATCAGTGCCGGGCT
The DNA here is from genome assembly GCA_048635425.1 of Candidatus Aegiribacteria sp. Classification (GTDB taxonomy): domain Bacteria; phylum Planctomycetota; class Phycisphaerae; order Sedimentisphaerales; family Anaerobacaceae; genus NIOZ-UU13. Next base: position 5,363 of record JAIVYN010000216.1, on the reverse strand, counting down.
CGCCAAGGAATACTCTGTCTCCGGATGCCATTACGACATATCCGGCGGGACAGCTTATGCTGCCGGAGTTAGCAACCTGCCGGCCAATCAGATAAACTTTTTCTGCGGAAATATCACCGCTATTTATAACGGAGCCGTTACCCCCGGCAAAATTGTATTGTCCGTTTATAAAATCGGAGTTTGTTATATTCAGACCTGATGCAACTAATTGGTTGACATTAACTCTGGCCCCGGCACCGATGTACACACCTGCCGGATTAACGAAGAAAACCCTCCCATTGGCCAGCAGAGTTCCGTTAATGTTCGTCGGATTTGCCGAGAGTATCCTATTCAACACCGACGCACTGCTGCCTGGCTGGATAAACTGAACAATCTCCGGGCGCGCAATATCAAAACTGCTGTAGTTGATGATTGATTTGTCAGAGGCCGTTATAGTCGTATTGTAACTGCTTTGCTGGAATGAAACCTGACCGTTAACGACCTGTGCTCCTTCGGGCCCCGCAAGTACTACCGAAAGTGACGTGTTGAAAAACATACAGCACGTCAGAAAGTATACGATAGTGCTCTTGAAATAACGTCTTTTCGAAAATTTTCTCGAGAGTTCCATAGTTCCTCCTCATTTATTTTTGAGTAGTTAAATTATACATAGTATATCTATCCCACTTACGATTACAGGACAAAACGCTTAGAATTAGAATCGGTATACACAGCTAAAGTTCAATCGGCCGTCGCCTTTATTCGTCTGGTCAGTTCCCCGAAGGGGCCAGCCGTAATATATACCCGCACTAAAGTTATCTCCGAGCTCGGCTATCGTACCCACGCCTAATGAGCAGAGTTCCCGAGTTCCCCACTCACTCGCGAGGGGATTTTTTCTTTTAGCTCGGCCAAAATCAATAAAGGCTAATGGTGCAAGTTTCCTTAGCCATGGTTTGCTATTCTGCGTTTCCTCTGACTCGGCTTCTGATTTCGCTTCACGATTCTCTAAGGATTCGCTGTGCTTCACCAGGTCAAACTCGTATTGACCGGAAATAAGGATACCGCCATCGGCAACAAGCTCATCTTCCTCATAACCTCTGACAGAGTAAAATCCTCCAAAGGTCGTCATTTTTGCAGGGACCAGTCTTTCGTCGGATGTTATCAATCGGAAAGAGGCACTGACTCGATTAACTTTGCTGGTCTCGAGATACTGACTATGGGTAGCGCCAAAGTTGTAAATAGTAAAATCAGGGTCCGCATTCGACCGTGCGTCGTGAAACTCTTCTCTACTGGAACCGCCCATACTCTCAATCCTATTAAATATCAGAGATGTATTTGACATATCATCTGAACGGTGGATATTAATCCCAAGCCCCCACAAATCCATATCGACATCGCTTGCTAATCCCAGTTCAGGTGTGACCTTGCTGTTTTCCTGGCTTAGCGAACCGGTGACATCAACAAACCAGTTATCCATCTGGAAAACATTGTAGCTCAATATGCTTCCATAGAATGAGCCTCTACCCAGGAAATTAAATGGACCACCCTGCGGGGTCACGTTAAACTCACTGTGCCCGCCATAGAAGTTCAACCGAAGCCGAGGCGTCAGAAGCGGAAAATCATAGCTCCCAAATAATGCGTAGTTGTCACCTATACCTGAGTCCCATGGAGCTTGATACATGGCAGAAAATCTATCGTCGATGCCTGTAAAATTAGTATTAGTCACACCTATTCTCGGACTCCATTGTCTGTCCTTTGTGCCGGAATTATCTACCTGCGAGTACCAGTGCCAAGGGTTCGCTTCATAAACGTCATACGTTAAATTTAGAGCGTTCGGCTCAACGCTTCTTGAGATAACGGCAGAAACATATCGGTCAGGATTAAGATTGAGCAGCTTGACAAAATCATCCACTTTGTTCTTTTGGATTACCTCGCCTTCTTTTACCGGCGACCAGGATTTAAGTGCGGATTCTTTCAAAAATCCTTTTTCCAGCTCCTGGCGGTCAAAATCATATCTCTCCACCGCAATCTCTGCTATCTTGCCTTCGAGGACCTCTATAGGTAGAATTTTGTCCACTAATTTATCTGTTCCCTCTACCGCTTCGACTGGAATATACACATAGATGCCGGCATAACCTTCCTCCTGATATATCGACAGGACATACTTGGTTAAGCCCTGTATGGTTTTCAGTGAAACTTCACGTTCCTGGCCCGGAGCTAAAATTACATCATGTAAGACTCGGAAATCATAGACTTGCTCAACGGCCGTGTCGTCTATCTGTTCAGAAATTTTATAAGCAAAAGGTAGCTCTTCCAGCAGCTCTGCTGTTGAGATTGAGTCGTTGCCGCTTATTCGCAGTTCCTTTACCAAAAACCGTTGACTTGTATCCTCGGAAAAAGTCAGCCCAACCAAAGATGTTTTGTCTTCTGCCTTTTTTCGTAGTTTTTCTAAAACCCGTTCTAACTCGGCTTTTCTTTCTTGCTGTATAGAGGTTTGAGCAAGACAGGGTGTCACCAGGAACAAAAATAACGTTACTGTTAAGAGCGTTGTCCTTCTCGATAAACTCATGTGTATCATCCTTAAATCCATAATAATATCTCCAATCTTTGTCGAAGAGAGAAAAAAACCACCTGTCTTTCGTAACTAAGCCTCCTGACCTCCGGAAAGAAACAAAACTCTCTCTCCTCGCCTTCGCTCCATTACACGCTTGGTATAAACCAAATTTATAGAAGAAAAGTTACACTAATTATTCCTTTCCCACAAAAAATGCAGTCTAATGTTTTATCTCTATTGAATCATATATTATCCCAAAAAAGGTGTAAAATGTAAAGAAAAAACAGAAAAAATCGTATTTTTTTTATATTCTGCCAAATGAGTTATACACAACTTTGCTATGAATTCAATACTAAAATTTATAGGGTGAACATCAAAATAGGAGAAACGGCTTAGTTAGAGAAACCACATGACAGGGGGCGGGTACTTATCGGACGTTTAGCTGAAAAGCTATACAGAACATAACCAATCAAGTTAAATCCATCACAGAAATAGCCGATATACCAAACGGTTGGAATGTCGTTTTTATCTTAGAGCGACAACTTTATCTCGGGATGAGTTCGAATGAGCGATACTACCCGCTAATTCTGTCGACCAGCCATAGAGTATGGACAATGTCCGGGATAAAACCAGTATAGAATCCCTTGGATTTATGTAATTACGGGTATCGTGATTTACTGAATCCGGTGGGCATGCTTTTTTGGAGGAGTGTGCAAGATGCCAAGCAAACAAACATACATGATTAGGGCCTTAGTCAGAAATCCACATATCTGCACAGATTTTACCTTTAATGAGTGCCCGGCTTGTAACGCTCAGGGTATTATTTGGGACAAAAGAAAACAGCGTTGCTTCAAGTGTGGTTTCAATCTACAAAAATATATAAAACAACGAAAGTTTAATTAGTTCTGTCACTCAATCGTGCAATCTCTGTCTTTAGGTATTCGACCCTTCTTTCAATGGTAAACTGTCCATGCATTCAAAATCCCGGCACCTGCCTCAAGGTACATATCCTGACAAGCTCGTTCCTTGAAGAGCTTGCGAGAGCTGCAAGGGACGACGTAAACGCTGCGGTTTGACGGAGCTCGCTGAAGTCCGGGTGGGAGAATTTAGCGTTTGTTTTTGCGTTGGTCGAGGCGCTCGCCCAGGGGGCGGCGTATGGGGATATCCAGCCCGCCGCCGGCCTCGAGCTTGTCAAAGAGCTGCTTCTTCATCGACTCGATACGCTCGCGGTAAGCGGGGACGTTGATTAGGTTGTGTCGCTCGTGCGGATCGGTCCGCAGGTCGTAGAACCCGTCGTGGTCCCATACACCGTGATAGAAGATGTACTTGTATCGCTCGGTGCGAATGGCAAACACCGTCGGCGTGGCGGGGAAGTTCCACTCCCAGTAGTACTCGTAAAGGATATGGTCGCGCCACCGAATCGACTCGACGCGCAGCAGCGGCAGGAAGGATCGCCCGTCCATTTTCGCCGCCTTCGGCGGCTGCACGCCGGCCGCACCCAACAGCGTCGGGGCGATGTCGATGTTCTGTACCATCTGTGTAACCTTTGTGCCCGGCTTTATCATACCGGGGGCATACGCGAGCATCGGCACGCGGATCGACTCCTCAAACGCATCCCGCTTGTCATAGAAGCCGTGCTCCCCGAGTGCGAAGCCGTTGTCGCCCATATAGAGCACCAGCGTTGACTTGCTCAGGCCCGTCTCGTCCAGGTACTTCAATACGCGCCCAAGGTTCTCGTCCAGCCCGTGCACGGTCTCGCAGTACTGCTGGTAAAGGTCGTCGAACGACGGCACGGGGTCATTGTCGTATTGTCCGGTTTCCATGTGGTCGATACCGTGGATGCTGTAGCGCCGCTCGCGTACCCAATGCGGCTGCGTCTGATAGTTGCGTTCGGTGTTGGCCATCGTTTCCGGGCGTTTGACCTTGGCCTTTCCGTAGCGGCCCTGGTAACGTTTGGCGGGCTGAAAAGGGTAGTGGACGGCCTTGAACGACAGATAGAGAAAGAACGGCCGCTTGGTGTCTCGACCATCCTTGAGCCACGCCAGGGCCTGGTCTGTCAGCACATCGGTCGTGTATCCCTGGAACTTCCGGCGCTTGTTATTGATGTTGAGTGTTGGGTCGAAATAGGTGCCCTGGCCCTTGAAGCTGGCCCAATGGTCGAAGCCGGGTCTCGGGGCGTCGTGGTCGTGACCCATGTGCCACTTGCCAACGAAGGCCGTCTGATAGCCGGCCTTCTGCAGGTACTGCGGGAAGAACACTGTTCCCTTCGGCGCCAGCCGCTGGTTGTCAACGATGTGATGGTGGTGCATGTATTGTCCGGTGAGTATCGACGCCCGGCTGGGCGAGCACAACGAGGTGCTGACGAATGCGTTGACAAGGTGCGCGCCTTGCTGGGCCATTCGGTCCATGTTCGGTGTCTCCAGGAACGTTGGCGCCTCTTTCATGAATCCCATAAAGTCATAGCGATGGTCGTCACTGAGTACTAAGACAATATTACGCCTTGTTGTCTTTTCGTTCCGAGCAGCCAGCAGATATTGTCCGGCAGTTCCAAAAAAAGCAAACGCGGCCGTACCGCGGCAGGCTGACTTGAGGAAGTTACGCCGGCTGCAGCAAGTCCGTCGTGGATTACCGTGAGCTGTCATGTTCGTTGCCTCCTGCTTATAAAAATACATCTCTTTCCGAAGTCAGAAATCAGAAGTCAGAGGTCAGAAATCAAAAGTCAGAGTCCGTCTTCTGTCCTCTGTCTTCTGTCATCTGTCTTCTGTCGCTAAGCACACAACACTTCCGTCCCGCAAAGAAGCGAACAGAAGACAGATGACAGAAGACAGAGGAC
>JAIVYN010000215.1:0-6401 GCA_048635425.1 Candidatus Aegiribacteria sp. | reverse complement strand
TCGCCCTCCTCGGTTTCGTATTGTGGCTTCTCTTTCAGCCGGATATGCCCCTGGTCGTTTCGGTAATAGAAATATGGGTCAGGATAGCCATTATAAGCGTCTCTATTCTCAATTCGTTCAGCTGCTACCTCAAACCGCTTGCCATGCTCCACAAACGAGAAGCTGTGCCGGATCAGCATTTTGCTTCTTTCAGGATTCCTAATGACTGCCTCGATAGTGGCTGTTGGGCTCTTCGCTCCTTTCCATAGCCAATCACGCACACCGCCGGCCTCTTTGACAGGTGCAGACAGGTCTTTTGGCGCCGAGCGCAGCAAGCTGATTGCCTCCAATAGATTGGATTTCCCGGAGCCGTTAGGACCAATCAGTACGTTCAACGACCCCAGCGGAATCGGTTTGGTGTCGGGTCCGAAGGACAGAAGGTTCCTCAAAACCAGTTCGACCAGCAACGGTTCTTTCATGTTCCATTCCTTCCGAAGATTAAGCGTGTTTGGTACTTTTTTGAGAAAGCGGTCATTTTTCTTTTTTATGACGCTTGATGACTTCTCTCACGGCCTCGGTCATTGCCAAAAGAGCTTTGTCTTGCAAAGATAACCGTTTCTTCATATGCCGCTGACCCTTTGAACAATAGTGTCATATGAACTTTGAGCGATAATCTTCACTTTACCATGTTTGCCCTCCGCTATCAATATTTGTACAGCCAGAATTGTAACGCCTCTGTCACATTCAGGCCACACTCAAGAATCCGAATTCCAGGGACACCATACTTAATTCCAGCCGCTGTTGTACCCATATAAAATACAAACCAACTATAATCTGTCAAACAAAAAATGACAAACAAATAGGTGGTTTCTTTTCGCTTAATACATCTATACACTCAATTTCCTTGACGGTCATTGTATTTTCCAGTATGATAAGACTTTCGCTTGTAGGCTTGACAATGGGTAGGGGTATAAATAAAGGTGCCTATCCCTATCTATCATCGGTCAGATATCAAGATTTCCTTGACGGCCTCGGGAGTGCTCGATAACGTGTGACCCAATAGATGAAGAATATTTTCTGAATTAGCCAACTGAGACAAAGGAAAGGTAACAGAGATGTTCAAATCTTCTTTCAAGAAAATCATATCAGTATGTGAAATAGGTCCTACGGACGTAGGAAAGAAGAAGGAGTACAGATCCCTGAGCGAATTAGTGACGATCTTATTCGCAGTCATTTTTGGCGTTGGATTATCGCAACTGGGAGAACTCAAGAGCGGTTATGATTTTGGAGTACTCCTGTTGGGATATGTGGCGGTCACGCTAAGCTGGTGGGGTTACAATTGGGGAATTATTGTGCGACCGGAAACAAACGTATTGAATTACGTCATAGACGTGGTGCTAATAGCCAATTATTGGTGGTTGATAAACTTGCGTGAACCATTATGGCTATTAGTACTAGGCTACTTGATTATGTTTGGTTTATATTGGGTATGGGAGGTAGTCAGGAATTACAACCAGAATACCATTTCGTTGAACAAAGAAGTCATACACGAAGCAATGAATTTCAACTTGTTGTTTTTCACTATAGCTGGAGTATTGCTCGTCATCAAATGCTGGTGGCTCAATCCTCTCACCGACAGTTGGGTATACCTAGCTCTGTTATTTCTACTAGTTGTTATCTACAGGGCTGGGGTTTATAAGATCTACCATCCGATAAAGCACGAGCCTTTTTTCAAGGATTTCAAAGATTCAGAGGAAATTCTCATAAGCAAAGCACGTGATGTGTCTTCAAACGCGAAGGTACACCTTTCAGGCTTCAGAGTTGGAGCAGCCATTGTTTCTGATACAGGCAACATTTACTGTGGTTGTAATGTTGAGTTTGATAACTATTCAAATACAATTCATGCTGAGGAAGCGGCTATTAGTGCGTTTGTAGCGGCAGGTGAGAAAAATGCTGTGACGCTTGCTGTATTCACTTTTGGAAACGAAGTGTCCTTTCCCTGCGGAATGTGTCGCCAATCGTTGTTTGAATTTGGAGGTAAGAAGATGAAGGTAATTGCCTGTAATCAGCACAAATGTGAGACAAAAACGATAGAAGAATTGCTTCCTGAAGGATTTCGGCTATAAGATTTGGATAGAGAAATGGCTGAGAGCAAGCCAATATTCGTTGTAGATATCGATGGGGTTGCGTGTGAGCACGCAAAGGCAATATGCGAGTGGGTGAGTCGTGAATATAACATTGCTGTAACAGTCGATGACGTCACTTCATGGGACCCCGATTTCGGACCTATCACATTTGTTAAGGCAGTAAACACTTGTTATCCGAACGAAAAGTTTATTCTAAAAATGGAAGTTACTCCTGGATTTGACAGTTTCTTGAATCAACTTTTACAAAAGGCAATAGTTAAATTCGCAACGGCTCGAAAAAAATATGCACATGAAGCAACTCGATTGTGGGTTAACAAGAATTTTGGTGAATTTGAAACACTCTTTGTGAAAAGCAAAGCTGAGCTTAGCTGTGACTTCATAGTTGATGATTATTTGGGTGAAGTGATTGAAGCTGCAAATACTGGTAAGACATCGTTTCTGTTTAACCGGCCTTGGAACAATAACGAAAACACTAAAAATAAAATTGTCAAATTGAGTAGCGTTCATTTTGTGAGGTCGTTCGATGAGATAATAGATATTCTTGACAAGGAAGAAAACCATAATAAATTATGGGTCTAAATATTTTTATTCGTTGAATTTTTATTTGGTGAATTCTCAGTGTAATTTTTGACATCGTTATTGCAAGCCCCAGCAGTTTCTATCTCGTCGTCGAAGAGGCCGAGGTGCAATTGGATTATGTCTTTTTTGATGCAAACTTTGGCTAATTATAAGCAGTGAAATGATGTACTCAACCGTTTTGATCCTTGGATTATCAATTAATTTTGGGCAATTCCACAAACTAATTGCATCTAAGTTGCTTATCTCTTCCCCGGTAAACCGCAGAAGCCATTCTCTCTTTCGACTTCGCTAATGATGGTGAGCTTGTCGAACCATAATCTCTAATCCACTCAAGAATCCGTGCTAATCCGCGTCTAACAAGAACCGTTCTTAGCCAGCTTCTGAAAAAGGCCATTTCGATGGCCTTGTGGACGAAAGCAAGTCTCTGTGGCGAAAGCTCGCTTTCAGAACAGAGCTTGCCGAGAACACCAAGCTGGCTAAAACATAATCCGTGTCTAAAAAAAACAGTGTCAATCCTGTCTAAAAAACTTCGTGTTAATCCGTGTCAATTCGTGGCTAAAACAAAATCCGTGTAATCCGTGAAATCCGTGGTTTAAGATAGTTAAAATTTTCCGTCAGTTTTCAATCAAAAACGCTGATACCTCAGAGCAAAAATCAAATTTTTTGAAATTTTTTAACTGCCTTGCTGACATCGAGTTACGAGAATCCCGAATCGAGAATCGAGGACTATTTTCGCATCAAAAACGCAGGTAGCTCTAATTATAGAGGCACTACTTTTTTCGCCTCAGCCCGGCACGGCCAGAAGGCCCAGCCAATTAACCAATGAACCATGAACCATGAACTATGAACCATTTACAAGCATCGAGAATCTCGGAGCGCAGCGCAGACCCCGCACCAATTGAGCTTAGCTCACGACTAATTGGTGCTGGGCAAGGCATCTCTACAGATGTAGAGATGCCTCTACAAATCAACCTTTTTATGCAAAACAAACCCAATGTCAAGGACGCTCAAATTAACGTAAACTCTTATATGAAAAGTAAATATGAAAAATTGGACAATTGGCTAAGTGGAAAAAACAAACCCAATTCAAACCCAATCAAACCCAATTGTCGAAAGGGTAAAATTGATGTAAACTCACTTATAACAAAGGATTACAGAAAAAAAGATGATTTCGTAGTCCGAAAAAACAAACCCAATTCAAACCCAATCCCCGAAAGTGTAAAAACTGATGCAAAGTGTGTATTTACAAAGGATTATGAAGAATTATGCGGCTAAGGGCTATAAAAAACAAACCCAAACAAACCCAATTCCCGAAAGGGCAAAGACGAAACTATCCCGGCCCATCAATGGTTTTAGTTATATTTATCCGCTGGCCAACTTTCTTGAAGTGGGACATCGCATCTTCACGGTTAGGGAAGTCTTTTTGCGTGAAAAAGAGGACGGTCTGTCCTAAACGAATCTGGTCGCCGTCCATCAACGTTGACTCATTGTCGATTTTTCTGTTGTTGACAAATACACCGTTTTTGCTCTTCATATCGAGCGCGAAATATTTCCCGGTGTCTTTGTCGAAATGGATTTGCACGTGTTTTCGGGAGACACCATCATCGAGGATCTGAATTAGAAGTGCCTCATCTCTACCTATCACAGTTGTTCGCCGGCCAAGTGGGTAATAGTCGCCTTTGTTTTTTCCAGACATTACAATAATAGAAGCCATTAAAACTCCTTGTAACAAATACTTAACCAGATAAAAGTCGCCAAATATCGGTCGGTCGATATACCGCCGTCCAAAATTACATTAGCACCTGTACCTGCGTCTCCTGTGCAGGTAACACAGGTGCAGGCAGCTATTATAGCGTTGCCGAGCAGATATCGCCTTCAATCGCTATTGTTCGTATGCTATTGGCTATTCGCAATAAAATCAAGCTTTTTTGGGCTTGGTTTTAAGATTTTGTCATCCTTCGGCTTTGCTCAGGACAGGTTTTGCACTAAATTTTGATTTTGCGTTCCTGAACGGCCAATTGCTGACGTAAAAAAAACTTGCAAAATGCAAAGCCATGAAGATAATGGGGGCAATGGAACCCAAACAATGTTTGGAGCCAAGGGTAATTAGTAACTCCCTGAACAAACGTAGTATTTGAATTAGACACCAGTCATTAGGAGAAGACACATTATGAATGAAATTAGCCCAAAAAGCACGTCACGTCGCGAATTTTTAAAGAACACAGGCCGGATCGCCGCTACATCAGCTTTTATGGCGGCGGCCGTTCCACGTATGTACGCTGGACAGAGCAACACTATCAAGGTGGCCTTGATAGGCTGCGGCGGCCGGGGCACCGGCGCAGCCTCGAACGCCCTGTCCGTAAATAACGGGCCGATCAAACTCGTCGCCATGGGCGACGTCTTCGAAAGTCGCCTTAACAGCAGTTACAAGAATTTGAAGAAAATTCACGCCGACCAGGTGGACGTACCCAGGGATCGCCGGTTCGTGGGCTTCGACGCTTACAAACATGCGATGGATTGTCTGAGTCCGGGCGATGTCGCGATTTTTGCATCGCCTCCGGCATTCCGCTGGGTGCATTTCACCTACGCAATCAAGAAAGGCCTTAATGTTTTTATGGAAAAGCCTGTCACCGTGGACGGCCCGACCAGTCGGCGGATGTTCAAGCTCGCCAAAGAGGCAACAGCGAAGAACCTCAAAGTAGGAGTCGGATTGATGTCCCGTCACAGCCGGGCACTCGAGCAACTGGCTCAACGCATCCAGGACGGCGAAATCGGCGAAATCATTCTGCAGCGCGGCTACCGGATGCATGGACCGATCGCATTCTTCCGCTCGTTGCCCAAACCACCAGGTATCAGCGACCTGCTTTACCAGATACAGCGATTCCACAGTTTCATCTGGGCCAGCGGCGGGAACTTCAGCGACTTTAACATCCACATCATCGATCATCTATGCTGGATGAAGAACGCCTGGCCGGTCAAGGCCCATGCCCTGGGCGGTCGCCATTATCGGCAGAGTCCCGAAGGCATCACTTACGTGGACCAGAATTTCGATACGTATTCGGTGGAATACACCTATGCCGACGGCAGCAAACTCATCTTGGATGGACGCTGTATCAATGGTTGCCACGACATTTTCTCCAGCTATGCCCATGGCAGCAAAGGGATGGCGATCGTCTCAAAGAGCGGTGACTATGGGATGCCCTCCAGCACTTACAGAGGCCAGAATCCCGTGAAATCGAAAATGATCTGGCAATCCAAAGTCAGACCGGAAGAGCGGAATCCATATCAAAACGAATGGAACGACCTGATGGACGCCATCCGCAACGACAAACCCTACAACGAAACCGAAAGCGGCGTCCGGACCAGCCTCGTGACGAGCCTGGGCCGCATGGCCGCGCACACCGGCCAGGAAATCACCTACGACGAGATCCTCAACTGCGACCACGAGATGGCGCCCGGCCTGGACAAGTTGACGATGGATTCTCCTGCGCCCCTGCGGTCCGATTCTGAAGGCAAATATCCGGTCCCCGAGCCCGGCATCGTCAAGGACCAGGAATACAAAGACTTTGCTTAGGACTTGTAAATAAATTATCTTCCATTTTTGGCTGGCTGCGGCTTCGGCTGGCGGTGTCAGCAAAACTCGGACTACCAACCAGTCCTTCGACTTCGCTCAGGATGGTGAGCCTGTCGAACCAT
>JAIVYN010000214.1:0-6392 GCA_048635425.1 Candidatus Aegiribacteria sp. | reverse complement strand
TATCGCTCAATTCATAGCAGAACCGGCGACTTGGTGAATAATGAAATAGAACTCCATCATCTTTGGGTTAAAATGAACGTAGAAAATTAAAAATAACCATTCTATTCGTTTTTATTTGCCGAACAACACAGGGTGGCCAGAAAAAGTTCATTTTTTAGCCGGTTTTTTTGTTGACATTTTTTGTAAATACGTTAAAATACCCGTATGTTTGCCAGCAGGCAAACATAAACCGCCAGTAGGCGATAGATATAGCGGAGAACCGCACGTTTTCGTATCAGCAGATACACGCCAAAAAGCATTATCTGTCAAGCCAGACAAGGTTTTGAACATTTAAATTTGTGTAATTTGGATTCTTGCCCGCCTCAGGCGGGTGAATTTAGGATTCTTGTCCGCCGTAGTCTTGACGTAGGCGGATAGGCCATAGGTATCCGCGGTTACTTACTATTGAACTATCAGTGTGAATCCGTGTAAATCCGTGTCCTAAGAGTCAGTATTCGTCCGTGTTTTCAATCAAAAACGCTGATACCTTCGAGCAAAAATCAAATTTTTCAAATATTTTTTAACTGCCTTATTGACATCGAGTTACGAGAATCCCGAATCAAGAATCGAGGACTTTTTTCGTATCAAAAGTGCAGGTAGCTCTAATTATAGAGGGAGTGTTTTTTTCGCCTCCGGCAAAAAGCGGCCAAATACTAAGAGCCTATGGGGAATTAACAATCATGATCGTCGAGAATCCAACTTTAGCTCACTTTAGGCACCTTAGGCACTTTAGGCACTTTGTTCTCCTCTACATCTGTAGAGAATCCTCTACAAATCAGCTCCTTTTTATGCAAAACAAACCCAATGTCAAGGACGCTCAAATTAACGTAAACTCTTATATAAAAAGTAAATATGAAAATTTGGACACTTGGCTAAGTGGAAAAAACAAAGCCAATTCAAACCCAATCAAACCCAATCTCAAAAAAGCCAAAATGAACGTAAACTTATATGTTATAGCGGATTACAGAAAAAAAGATGATTTCGTAGTCCGAATAAACAAACCCAATTTCGTTAAAGGCCCAAAATGAATGTAAACTCACTTATAACAAAGGATTACACAAAAATGACGCTTTCGCAGTCCAAAAAAACAAAGCCAAAACAAACCCAATTCAAACCCTGTCCTGAGCGCATTTATACTGAGCTTCGTCGAAGTAGTCGAATGGGCCAATTTCAAAGGATTATTTGTTCAACAGGTTTGGCTTCATTCTTTGCAGCCATTCCGGCAATTGCTCACGGCTTACTTTTTCCCACAGTCCTTTCTTTAAGCTGCGTGCACTGGCATCTAATTGCTTGTACTTGTTATAAAGACTATGGCGAAATCGAACATCAGCATAAGCAAAACCTTCGGTCAACAGAATTTCGTTCAGGAATCCGTCGTTCGGTAATTTTACATAAGCTAACAGTCTGCCGTACTTACCTCTGCTGTTATTTCCTTCATCAAGATAGACCGTTACCGGTTTTCCAAGGACTAATTTTCCTGCAAATTCAGCGGCTTCGGGGCCGAAATACATTACGCCAACCTTTGGATTTTTTGTTTCCGGCGTGTCGATTCCCCAAAGCCGGATTCTTGTGTGCTCGTATTGACCGTCAGGTATATCTATGTCGATAGTATCACCATCGACCACATTTACGACAGTGAAGGTTTTGGCATGATATTTTTCAAAATCATTGGCTTTTGCCTGCTCGTCAGACTTGGGCTGAGACCGCCACTTGCTTCTGATGTGGCTATGGTCCAGCCAGACAAAAACCACGACCAGCAGCAAGCAAAGAACGATTATTCCTGCTCGCCGATGTCTGCTCATCGCATAAGGGCTTGTGTTTTTTTCAGACACGTGTCGGCAAGGTTTTTAAAATTCCGAATATCGAACGAAGAACTCCGAAATTCGGAATTCCTTGTTCTCCACAGGACACCTTGCGGTGGATATTCATTATTCTTTATTCGTTTTGTACTTTCGCGGCTAACTTGTACTTCGATGCTCGGCGGGTTTGTCCAACTCAAAGGCAGCACAAACGACTGCAAGGGCCTTCTCGGCCTGGTCTTCGTCCACGGCACAACTGATGCGAATCTCACTGGTAGTAATCGAATCGATATTAACTTTGGCTTCAGCCAATGCACCAAACATCTTCTCGGCCACACCATAATGGGTCCGCATACCAATGCCAACTACAGAGACCTCGGCAATATCATCGCGAACAAAGATGCTCTGACAGTTAATTTCGTCTTTGATTTTTTCTACAGCCTCCTTAGCGGCGGGCAAATCCGAAATGGAAATCATAAACGACAGGTTTGCCTTTTCGGGGCTTACTTCTGTTTGGATGATATCGTCAACGACGACTTTGGCCTTCGCCAGATGAGCAAATATTTTCGCGGCATTGCCGGGCACATTATCAACACCGAGAAGACCTATCTTAGCCAAATCTCTTTGTATTGTGGCTCCTGAAACTATTACACCTTCCATTTGCGGCACCTCATGGGTAATTATTGTCCCGTTCCCTTTATTGCTACTGCTTCTTACGTGAATCTTAACATCGTACTTCTTACCGAACTCGACGGCACGAGGATGCATAACACTGGCTCCAAAACTCGCCAGCTCAAGCATTTCGTCGTAACTAATCTCGTCCATTTTTACGGCATTTTTGAATATTCGCGGGTCGGCAGTGTAAATTCCATTGACGTCCGTATAGATCTCACACTCCCGGGCTCCCAGTGCCGCGGCCAGTGCAACTGCTGTCGTGTCTGAACCACCTCGGCCAAGCGTCGTAATATTTTCATCCTTATCTATGCCCTGAAAACCTGCGACAATAACAATCTTGCCTTTGTCTAACTGTTTATGAATTCGCTCGGCGTCGATACTTTGTATCCGTGCCCTCATATAGGCACTGTCAGTCATCATTCGGATTTGACCACCGGTGAAGCTGATAGCGTCATAACCCATAGCGTCAAGAACCATAGCAAAAAGCGACACTGTTTGCTGCTCGCCGGTACTGAGAAGCTGGTCCATCTCGCGTTTAGGTGGAGTGGGATTAAGCTCCAAGGCATCCGCAATGAGCTGGTCAGTTTGTTTGCCGCGGGCTGAAGCTACCACCACAACCCCAAAACCGCTCTGAACCGCCTCAATTACTCGCTGAGCAGCTCGGCGAATCTTTTTCGCATCAGCAACCGAAGTACCACCGAACTTTTGTACAACTATTGCCATAATCAACCTGCTTTTTAGCTTTTTAAAAAATACTCCATCAGCTCAAAACCCTTGTCTATTCTAAATCCTGACTTGGCCGCATTGGCCTCGCTAAAGGTCGTATGTAAAATGCCGCTGATATTATCACCCGCCATAGCAAATGGAACCGGCTCAGGTGAGTGAGCACAGCTTCGGATAGGAGTTGGATGGTCCGGCATAACCAGTATTCGCCAGCTTTCGTAATCCTGCATCGCCTCAAGCACAGGCCCGACAATATATTTATCAATCTGCTCGACGGCTTTTTTCTTCATCTCGGCATTGCCGTTGTGAGATGCTTCGTCAGGCGCTTCTACGTGGACAAAAACAATGTCATATTCCTCAAGCGCCTCTATTGCAGCAGAAGCTTTTCCCTGATAATTCGTGTCAATAAAACCGGTGGCGCCCGGTACATTTATCAAGTCAAAGCCTATCAGCTTCGACAAACCTCTTACAAGGTCAACAGCGGTTATAGTAACGCCTTTGAGTCCAAACCGCTTTTGGAAACTTTCCATCTGGGCTCTTTTACCCTGTCCCCAAAGCCAGATTGAGCTGACTTGATTTTCTCCCAGGTCCTTTCTGACTTTGTTAATATCGTGGTTGGTGAAGAGCTGCTGTGAACGGGCCATCAAATCAATGAGCAGCTCAGCACCTTTGCCGCGAGGTAAAATCTTTTCTATCGCCGTACCTATATGGTCGTGCGGAGGATACGTTTGAATGTCGAAATCGAGGACCTTGAAGACCAGTAAGTGCCGATAGCTTACGCCAGTATGGAAACGAATTTGCTCGTTCCCAAGCTGGTCGTCCATCTCTTTTATCAGCTTGCCGGCCTCTGCAGTGGAGATATGTCCGGCACTGTGGTCTGCCATTTTGCCGTCGGCAATAGTAATAAGATTGCATCTGAAAACCCAGTCGTCAGGTGATAGGTGAATATTGCGTGCCACCGCCTCAATTGGCGCTCGGCCGGTATAATATCGCTTCGGGTCGTAGCCTAATAGACTCATTTGAGCTACATCACTGCCGGGTTCCATATCAACAGGAACCGTCCGGACAAGACCCTGTCTGCCTAACGTGCTGACCTTGTCCATATTGGGTGTCTGGGCAGCTTCAAGCACGGTCTTATTATCGAATTGCTCCAGCGGCTCGTCCGCTGCACCATCAGGAATTATAATGACATACTTGGTTGCCAATTCTTATCTCCAGATTCAAAACTACAAAAAGTAAAACCACAACTCTAAAAACCAAAGTTAGAAAGTGCCTAAAGTGAACTAAAGTGAGCTAAAGTGACAGCTTTGCTGTCATTCTGAACGCAGCGCAACGAAGTGAAGAATCTCTTTTTCGTTGGCCAGATCCCTTCGACAAGCTCAGGGCAGGCTCTTCGGCTTCGCCTCAGGATGACACTTACGTGTCACTTTAGGCACTTCTAACTTTAGACTCAATCCTTGTCCTCCGGAATATCCACGATTCTTATGCAAACCGGCTTGCCGCCAATAACGTCAAGTTTTTCCATATCCTGCAAAGCCGCTGTAATATTTTTCTGCCGGGTAGGGTGGGTTGCGATTACCACCGGTACAGTATTGTCCGGACCGATATCCTCGTGCTGCAGCGCACCGGATATACTTATCTGGTGCTCGGCAAGCACTTTGCTCCACTGAGCTATTACGCCCGGCTGGTCATTGCACATTATCTTGATGTAAAACCTGCTTACAAGATTATCTATTTCCTCTATTAATGTCGCCGTTCGGCTTCTGGGTTGCAAACTCAAATGTCGAAAAGTAGTAGCGGAATTACCCAGAGCCACATCTATAATATCCGCTACAACCGCACTTGCGGTAGGCATCATTCCTGCACCTCGGCCGTAGTACATCACCTGCCCGACGGCACTTCCGAATATGCTGATAGCATTAAACGGCCCTTCTACGCGGGCAAGCGGATTGTCCTCGGCAATAAAAGACGGATGCACCCTTAGTGAAATACCAGAAGTCGGATGTCGGAAGTCAGAGTCTGTCTTCTGTTCTCTTTCCTCTGTCCTTTCTGCGATTGCCAACAATTTGAGACAATAGCCCATTTCGCCGCCGTAGCGAATATCATCTTTTGAAATCGCTTCAATGCCTTCGACAAAGATGTCGTCAAGTGTGATTTCATATCCGAAAGCAATGGAAGAAAGAATAGCAAGCTTGTGTGCGCTGTCACCGCCGCTGATATCCAGAGTCGGGTCCGCCTCGGCGTATCCTTTTTCCTGGGCTTGAGCTAAGGCCTCGGAGAATCCCTCGTTTTGCGATGTCATATTCGAGAGGATATAGTTGCAGGTCCCGTTGACGATGCCGTACATCGCAGTGATATTATTTGCCGTTAATCCTGTTCGGATAGCTGAGATAATAGGAATACCTCCTGCACAACTGGCCTCGAAGGCTATACAGCGATTGTTCTTGTGAGCGGCCCGGTAAAGTTCATTGCCGTGTTCAGCTAACAGGGCCTTATTGGCGGTAACTACGTCTTTTCCCGCCTCAAGCATTTTGAGCTGGACCTGTTTTGCTGCATCGATTCCGCCGACCATTTCAACGCCTATTTGAATAGTGTCATCGTCTAATAGTCTATTCAGGTCATCGGTAAGGATGCCATCGGGAAGCTCCACCGGACGCGCAGACTTTGTGTCGATATCAACAACGCAGGCAAGCTCCAGCCGAAGACCCGTTTTGGCTGCTATCGAATCTGCATCTTCGATTATCAGCTTTGCGACGCCAGTGCCTATCGTGCCGAAACCAACAATCCCAATTTTTACAATCTTCTCTGCCATGATTTCGTATCCTTTGCTACTCTGCGAAGTAGCGCTTCGCTACGAAACACGAGCGACTGCGCTCAGGACAAGCCTTGTAACTTACGATTCGTAGTTTATGAATTCAATTGTCAATAGTCAATATACTTTGTAGAAAACCTTTGCGAAATGTCATTGCAAGGCCCGAAAGGCCGACTTCGACGAGTTCTGCCGAGTCGCGGCAATCCTAATGAACCGGAGCCCGTGGATGGGCTTTAGCCCATCAAGAGATTACTGTATGCAGCAGTTGAAAAAGTCTCTGTCTTCCAATAGGATATCATATACCGAGTAAAAACCAAATCCCAGAACGACATTACAAAGGATGT
>JAIVYN010000213.1:0-6366 GCA_048635425.1 Candidatus Aegiribacteria sp. | reverse complement strand
ATACATTTTTTACCTCTGGAGTATTCTTGGTCTTTCGTACAGCATCCGGAAACACCTGGATTTCAAGCGAACTCCCCACCCGCTTTGAGATTTCAACGACTGGTTGAGACGTTCTTGAAATATTAGAAGGGGGAACAGGAATTATTGCGTCAATACTTCTGAACTTGGCGAAGCTGCAGATGATACGCACAATATCATCCAGAACAGTTGTGTCATGCTTATACTTGAGTTTATATACTAATTCTCCCAACTTGGTTCTCTTAGTATCATACTGTGCATGGCCAAACTCGTCATATCCAATAAACTCGCTACTTTCAACATGCCAATCTAAGACACGACCAGCAACCCAGTTTCCTTTGATTTTCATTGGATGTAAGTCAGCCACAATTTTCCAGAGCTCCCGAGAAAATTAAGAGCGTCTTTTTCTCTCAATACCAAGGACATTCACCGTTTTCTGTGCACTCGCCAAAGCCATTATTAAGAATCATAAATACAAGATGTCTCGCCTCGTCGCTCACTAATGAGCAATCTACACTATTGAACGGGATTTGCAAGAAAAAATATTTTTTTATGTTGCCACGGCTCGACGAATCGGGCCTCGCAATGACGGGGAGTATCGCTTGTCCGCCGTAGCTTTAGCGAAGGCGGAAGTGTCAAACACCTTTTGAACGAAACACACAGGGCTAAATACAAAGTAACCTTTGACTAATTTTAGTCTTTCCGTTAACGTTTCATAATTATGAAAAGACTTCTCACATCGTGTTTTGGTCTTGGTCGGCTGCCGGTTGCTCCGGGGACGTGGGGCTCGCTACCGGTGGTGGTTATTTTTGGATTGATGTGTCAGTTTCACTTATCCGGCCCCTCGATATCAATTGTAATGGCGGCTTTGGCTATAGCTGGCTCTGTTATTTGTGTAAAATTTGCCCCCGCTGCGATTGCAGCAACCGGCAACACCGACCCACGCGAAGTTGTCGCCGACGAACTGGCCGGCCAGGCGGTTACCTTTTTGGCCATCCCGCTCTTCATTCCGGTAATACTTACGACCGGACAAATCTGCATTATTACATCCGGCGGCTTCCTGCTGTTCAGATTGTTCGATATTGTCAAGCCCTGGCCGATACGAAAACTCGAAAAGCTCCCAAAGGGCTGGGGCATACTGGCCGATGATTTATTGGCAGGGGTGTTTGCAGCGATTGTTTTGCTGATTGTTATCTTTTTGTGGATGGGCGGCTAATGTGCTGTTTTGACAGGTTAGAAAGCAAGAATGGCGGTAGAATATAACGTTGAAATATGTAAGAAGCTTGAGGCCGAATTTCGAGCGGCGCAACTGCATCGTCCGATGCGATTCAGCCGATACGATGCCGGCACTGAGCTTACTTATCAAGTGAGCAGCCTCGCGGGGTCCGGTACGGCGCGGGTGCATCTGGTCGTTGAGAAATTTATAGGCGGGGGATTTGCAGGGCAGGTGTACTACGTAAAAATTGCACAGATTGAGGGTGCAGTAAAGGGACTTGAGGAGGGCCGAGCCTACGCGATGAAGATTCTTATACCGCCATCAGGTTTCTCTCGGCTGTTTCGTAATTTGTTATATCGGGTTGGTTTTCAGGGGCCTTTTCAGCTTCAGGTCAATCCGGCAGCGGCAAAGGCCGGAGCGCTCTGGCAGAAATTTATCCGGCGGGGGGCAAAGATTCGATTCGGGGATGAAAGTGCAGTTAGAGATATTTATGCAACTTTCGTGGATGATAAACTCGGTAGCTGCGGGCAATTGAGCGAATGGATTGAGGGACGAACGTGGCTGCTGGAGGTCGACGACCGATTAGATTTATTGGCGAAGTGGAGTCGTGGTAAGATGCTCGGTGAATCCGCAATTGGCGGACTCGGTTCGCCGGAATATCGAGCGAAGCGCAGGTTTATGAGTGAATTTGTCGAGCTTCTGCACGAGATGGGAGGTTATGAGTTTGCCCGTCAGTATGAGTGGTCAACTTGCAAGAGTCAGCCGAACGTCCTCAAACGCCACGAAACTAATGATAATCCGTCAGGCGGGCTGGCAACGCCGTCCACGATCATACCCGCCTTCGGCGGATTGGTGGCGGTCGATTTCCGAGCGGGGCTTGCCCTGCTGCCGTTTCTGCCGATGAGTCCGGGTGATTTCAAGCTGATAGCCAAAGGGCTTATGCGTGGTTCTTTGGTACAGTTTGACCGGGGTGATATTAGCAAGCTGGAGGCCTTTGTGCAGGCGCACGGCGATGAGTTCGCCGATATGCGCGAGATGTTAAAGCAACTGAAAACCTCCGAGCAGGTATATCGAGACTCGATACCTGATATTACACATAATCACATCCGCCTGTTCTATAGTAGAAAGCTGTGGTCAACAATGCTTGCCAGCGCCATAACCGGGTGGCGCGTGCGGAACCTGGTTGACGAGCGGCACGAGCGGAAGCTGCGAGACAGCAGGGTTTTGACGCTGATATTTTTTGTGATTGGAGTGATACCGTTTTTGGGTAAGTTGATTCGCCGAATTTGGGGGCGAGCGGACTGGCGCAGCCACTACGTGACAATGCTGAGGAGCTGGGACTATCTTCGGCGAGCAATTAGAGGCAGGATTGCTGAAAAAGTTGTCGTCTGGCACAGGGCCGGACGCATTGGCGATGAGCGGGCGCTTAAGATAGCGGGCGGGGCCTGCGAAGCAGGCCTTGATCTAAGCCCGCGGTGCGGGATTTGGCGGTTCTTGTGCCATTTGCCGCTGTCGATTCTGCCCGCGCGTCTGCACAGGTTTTTGACGGACTGGGGGTATGCAAAGGAACGTTTGGCCTATTTCATTATTCGTCCGGTTCGGCTGTACTTTAATGCGGCGCTGCGTGAGCAGTGGCTTCGTGAGATGATGGCCGAGGGACAAAAAAAGCACATGCTCAGCGATGAGGATGCAAAGATTATCCTTTCACAGGTCAACGAGCCTTTTATTCAGAAGTATCTAAAGAGCTTAGCGGTGCACGTTTGCACTTTACCGGTAACGCAGATTGTTTCCGTGCTGATAGCAGCCATTTTTGTTTTGACGCATCCGGAAATGTCAAGGGCACAGGCGTGGGGAATTGGTATCGGTATTATCGCGTTGTTTCAAGTGGTGCCGATTTCGCCGGGTTCATTGGTTCGGGGGCTTTATGTACTGTATCTTGTCGTCAGAGAGCGGAATTTCAAGGACTACAATATCGCCGTGTTTTTGGGATTTTTCAAGTATGTCGGTTACTTGGCTTTTCCGATCCAGATGACGTATCATTATCCTGCTTTAGCAAGATTTATGTCGGCGCACTGGGCGACGGAAGCGGCGCACATTGTTCCGGTATTCGGCGAGCGAGGTGCACTGCTGGAGCATTGGGTATTTAATCTGTTCTATAACTGGCCCCTGACGATACGGCGTCGAATGCGAAGGCGGGCAGATTTGCGTGCATCGCTCAAGCCGCGATATTGGCACATGGGCTTGTGCGCAATCGGCGTTGCGGGATTATTTTCATTTGCTGAGTTTCTTTACTTAGAGAATGCTGGAGCCCCGCCGGGTTCGAATATACTCTGGTGGCTTGCGGTGCTTGTGCCGCAGGTCTTAATTTGCGGGGCGGTTGTAACTCTGGGCTGCGGCGGGGCAACATTGGCCAAACGAATAGTCGCAGCGGCTGTCTGCGGCGTATTGATTGGTGTGCTTTATACAGCAGTTTCGGCGATACTGAGCTATAACGGCGGGATTGTGGCAAGCTGCGTGTGGCGGGTATTTATTTTTGCGATTCTTGCAACTATCGGAGCAATAGTTACGGAGCTAAAATTGCCCGATACGGACATGGAGTAATTTCAGCCTATCAGCCGTTTTGGGGATTTGAGTTGACATTTCTGTAGATTTTGTTAGTATAAAGATTGGCTGGAGGCATTTAGATGAAAAACTATAATTCATTCTCTGACCGAGACACTCGGACTTCATCGAGCCCCGACGAGCCGAGAATTCTGCTTGTGGGCGACGTGGGTAAAGCCTTTTTAGATGCCGGTGCCGTTACGGCCAGAAGCTGTGAAGTCTGCACCACTATGCCTGAAGCAATTGATGCTGCAGTGAAGAATAACTTTGCAGGGATCGGCATTGTGATGTTCGGGATGTCAGCCAAATTAAGCTCGGCCCTGAAAGCTTTGCGAGATAACTGCGATGCGAAAATTATTCTTCTGGCACAGATGTATGAAGAGCCGATAGCGATACGACTGGTCGGTTCGGCTTACAACGGGACAAGCGTGGCAGATGATTATTTGATTTGTCCGGTCCAGCCGGACAGGTTTTACGAATCCATTATAACCCGGGGCCGTAGTACGGCCCAGATCGGCCTCTCTACCACCGTCGATGCAACAATAGAAATGAAAATCAAACACCTCGAAAGATTGGCTACGGAGGATGATTTGACCGGTCTGAAGAACAGGAGATATATCTGGGAATTTTCGCGGCAGATTATAGAGCACGCCAGGAAAGAAAACGGGCGGGTAACACTGCTCGTTTTTGATATTGATGACTTCAAACATTACAATGACCTTTACGGCCATCTCGCCGGAGATGAGGTTTTGAAACAAGCTGCCGTTTTGATGCAGCGCTGCTGCCGGGGGCACGACGTTGTCGGCAGGATTGGCGGCGACGAGTTTGCAGTTGTTTTCTGGGACTCCACTTGGGGACGCCTTACGGCCGAATCCCAGGCTAAACCGGCTGCCGTGCCCACCAAGGGTGCTGAGAGACGCTCAGCCAGGGCCGACCATCCTAAGGAAGCAATCTTTATAGCAAAGCGGTTCGTAAGAGAATTAGTGAAATCCGAATTGTCCACCTTTGGTGGATTAGGTCCGGGAGGTAAAGGGGTTCTGACGATAAGCGGCGGACTGGCAAGCTTTCCCCGTGATGGCTCGACAATACAGGAGCTTTTTCAGCAGGCGGACAAGGCACTGCTGGAGGCCAAACGCAGCGGCAAAAACAGAATCTATCTCGTCGGTAAGCCCCAAAGCGACATCGCCGACATCGATTAAGAGCTTGTAACGAAACTTAACGTCTCAATTTGTCATTCCCGCGGAAGCGGGAATCCAGACGTTTTAGATTATAGAATGGGCACGGGTGCATATCATCTTTGTAGGTAAAAACCACATTTTTAATGGGTGGCACGCTCAAACTTTGTTTGGGCGTGGCCTTGCAGGCATCGGGCTTCCCTTGGGGATAGAGCGGGTTATTGGGATAGGCTCTTAATACAGTGATTTGACTTAGCCAACAGTCTTTCTAACCGTAATTGGTTTTATGTAACTTCGTACAGACAATTCAGTTAGCAAAGTGTCACAGATTCTGGTTGCGTATAGGTTGTGTTCCTATACCGTTTTTAATTCACAGATGACGGTTTTACAGGTCTTTGCTTTAGCTGAACGTAGAAAAAGTTATTTTAAATTGTTCAGAAATTGTTTCAATTCTTCAAGAACAGTAGATTCAAAATTCCAGTAGCCCTTTTGGGCACCTACTCCTACTGAATTGGCGATTTCAGGTTGAGCTGCAAGAAATGTCTGGGCTTTAGCTTTTGACATGTTTTTGGGTTTAGGTTCCATAGCAGAGACACAGGAGGCGAATTCATTTACGCATTTCATCTCCGGATTCTTTTCAACAGTTTTTAAACACAGGTCCTCAAGCATCGTTCCTTTGACTGTTGTACCGGGCATTATAAAGATGCCAATTTTAGGATTACCATTTGAAAACAGTCCGTGTTTTTTGGGTGTAGTAAATCCTTCTTTCTTGAGAATATTTGTAACACTTTCGAACGCATTATCACCATTTTCATCCCTGATGATGACAAGATGAGTAACCAATGGAGAACCATTGGCGTCAAAGAAACCTGATACGTTTTTCAATGCCGGCAATTTATTTTTAAACTCATCCTTCCCTCCTACAAAGCGGATATCATAATCTTTGATGTTCATGCGTCTTAGCAGAGCATCAAAGAAGTTGTCGTCATCCGGCCCCTCAACTGCAATTATCTTTTTGTATATGATTGGACCGTGGCTGAAAATGGGCATTATCTAATCTCCCAGTTACTTTCGAGAGACTCAGCTAGGAGTTCCTTGGTATATTCGACTGCTCTAAACTTTTCGTCTTTCCTTTCGATTCGATATAGCTTTGCTTGCGATCCAAAAAGAGTAGTGTCCGCAGAGTTGTTGAAGGCTTTGACGCATTCGATTGAATGGGTAGTTGCAAAAACCTGCACATTGAATTCTTGCGCCCAATTTAAAACGGCTTCCCATACTTTCTGTTGAGCCGCGTGCCCAAGACCATTTTCGAGTTCGTCTATCAGAACAATACCGTTCTGGTAGACGATCATGGCA
>JAIVYN010000212.1:0-6538 GCA_048635425.1 Candidatus Aegiribacteria sp. | reverse complement strand
TACTTGCATATTCCGGTGACGAAGCAAGATCATTACGTTCGTGCGGGTCCTCCTTCAAGTCGAATAGTTGAACAACAGGCCTCCTGCCCATATTTCTTTTGGGCCGCTCTGTATGTTCGGCCACCCGCTGCGGCACAGCATCTGTAGGAAACTCAATCAACCTGCCGGGTTCGAAGTAACGGATCAGCTTGTAGCGATTTGTTCGCACAGTTCGAGAAGTATTATCACGCAGGGCGTGGCTTGTACGCTGGGCAAATATTTCATTTCGGGTTGAGTCGGTTTTCGTGCCTTCTATCACTTCCTTGAAACTGTGTCCTTGAAGGTTTTGAGGAATATCAACACCGAGAATATCAAGCAACGTGGGCAGGAAGTCCACATTACTCATTAACTGGTGGAAAACTTTGCCACCTTCAAGAGCTGTTCCTGGATGATACATGATTAAAGGTGTCTCGATCCCGGGATCGTAAAGACACCATTTCGCACCGGGATAAGGTATCCCGTGATCGGAAGTGAATATGACTAATGTGCTCTCTGCTACGTGGCTATTTCTCAACGCATCCAGAATTTCACCAACACAGGTATCAAAAAAGCGGATTGTTCCTTGGAACCTCGCAAGGTCCTCCCGGATTTCCGGCGTGTTCTTAAGGTAGTGTGGGACAAACACACCTTTTTTGGTGTCTGTGCCTACTGTAAACGGACGATGTACCTCGAAAAAGCCGACCTTGATAAAGAAAGGACGGTCCTGCTTCCTTGCTTTTTGGAGCAGCTCGCGTGTGGCCTGGACGGTTTCAGCGGCTTTACGATTCTTCGATAGCACGTGCTGATAACCGAGCGAATCAGGGTCACCGCTTGTTACGTGCTGGAGCCCGACTAATGTGGTTTCGTAACCGGCCTCTCCAAGAATTGCTGCTACATGCTTTTCGCCTTTCTTAAAGCTCCATCCCCATGGCTGATGCGTCAATCCCATCAGGCCGTTTGCCTGGGGGTATCTTCCGGTAAGAATGCTTCCTCTGCTCGGACTGCAGACACAATCGGTGGCAAAATAGTTTTGGAAACGAACACCTTTTTTGGCCAGCCCGTCGATATTGTCCGTATGGACTGTCTTGAGGCCATAACAGCCTATATGCCGCCCAATGTCATGGCAGGTTATCATCAGTACGTTCGCATTGTGGCATTTCGATAGACTGCCGGTTTTGGCAGCTAATCTTCTGCCGTGCAATACCTGCGATACGCCTAAGCTTGTGACTGTAATACCAGACCGTGTCAAAAATTCTCTCCTGTTCATACTGACTCCTTATAAAAAGCTGCGCGACATTCTTATCCCAATACTTTCATTTCATTCGAAAAAAAGCTCAATCAAGCTTTATGTCAGCCGGCATTTATGTTAATCGAATCGAGCTGGGAATTCCAAGTCTTTTCGCAAGAGCTTGTCTGCCAAAATTCCGAGTTCTTTTTGTAGTACTATACTGACAATAAGGGAGTATAATTACCAGCGAATGCATAGCGGTTTGCCTTGTCCCGGGGGTGCTGGCGATGTGAAGCATATGACCTGACTCGACTACGGTGCCCTGGGTGGAATACAGTCATGGAACGTTAACAACTATCTAATTGCATATGGTACTTGGATTGCGAAGCAGATTTGCCGTCATGATGCTCTTTGGCAGCGTTACTATCATTGCGGGATTGTGGTTTGTCTTGAGCTCACCGAAAGAAATCGAGAAGTATGCCGAAGTTGCAGTTGAACCGAGAATAAGCCCTGATTACTCTGATATCGTAATCCCACCCAATATCGCCCCAATTAATTTCAGGATTCTCGAACAGGGACAACAGTACTTCGCCAGGGTACATGCTGACGGTGACAAGGCAATAGACATCTTCAGCAAGACAGGCACAGTGCGCATTCCTTTGAAAGAATGGCGGGCCCTGCTCAGAGCAAACAAGGGCAACAAAATTTTCTTTGATGTCTATGTCAAGGATGCGGAGCACGGATGGAGGAAGTTTCAGAGTATATCAAATACTATCGCTGAAGATGAGATTGACGGCTATGTTGTATATCGGCTTATGAAGCCCTTATATAACTGGTGGAAGAGTATTGGGATTTATCAGCGTAACCTTATAAACTACGATGAGTCACTTCTTATGCATGGCAGGTCATTTGGAGAGGGCTGTCTTAACTGCCATAGTTTTGTTGGCAATGACCCCGATACAATGACAATTGGTCTGCGCAGCGCGGTGTACGGAAGCTCTACGCTGCTGGCTCAGAATGGCACAGTCAGCAAGATAGGCTCAAAGTGGGGCTACACCGCCTGGCATCCAACTGGCACATTGGCGGTATATTCGATAAACAAGGTTCGCCAGTTCTTTCATACCGGCCGGATGGAGGTGCGTGATGTTGTCGATCTCGACTCAGCATTAGTTTGTTATATGATTGAAGACCGCAAGGCAGTTTGCCCGGCTCAGTTATCAGAAATAAATCAGCTCGAAACCTATCCCACGTGGTCTCCGGACGGCAAGTATCTCTATTATTGCAGCGGACCGGTGTTGTGGAAGGACCCGGACAAAATACCACCCGAGAATTATGAGAAGCTCAAATATGATCTTCGCCGCGTACGTTATGATGCCCGGAACAATAGCTGGGGACAGGTCGAGACAGTATTATCTGCCGAAGGAACCGGCCTGAGCATATTGCTGCCGAGGATTTCGCCGGATGGCAGATTTGTGCTCTTCTGCATGTGTAAATATGGCTGTTTTCCGGCTTTTCAACCCAGCAGTGACCTCTACATAATGGACCTTTCTACGGGCAGATATCGAAGCCTTGCCATTAACAGCAGGTATTCCGAATCGTGGCACAGTTGGTCGAGTAACAGTAGGTGGATCGCGTTCAGCAGCAAGCGTCAAGACGGCCTCTTCACAAGGACGTATATCAGCTATATTGACGATAACGGCAAGGCACACAAACCTTTTGTATTACCGCAGCGAGACCCTATGTACTATGACTCACTGCTCAAAACGTATAGTGTTCCCGAGCTGGTCAGTGACAGAGTAAGGGTGAGAAAATCCTTACTTGGCCGGGCCGCACGTAATAAAGATAGTATTGCCGTTGAGGTTCCTATCACGGCAGCCACTCCGAAGGCTGTGCAATCAGGACCCTGGCAGGAGCGTGAGTAGGCTACAGAATGGTCGGATATTAACGGTTTTGGAATATAGAAGAATGCAAAGCAGAAAAAGCCAAGTTTCACTCTATTTGATATTCTTCCTGCTCTGCTATCTCTACATATGGCTCTTTGTTAAGCCGCACCTGATCTACCACGGTTTCGGCACTATCATACTTGATGTCCCCCTGTTCTCTACCGGATGGCAGTTTCTGAGAGAATTGCTCGACGTCCCCGGCGGTTTGGTTATTTATGTGTACGGTTTTCTTTCACAGTTATATTACTACTCATGGCTGGGGGCGTTGCTTGTTGTGCTGGTTGCCTTGTGTCTCTGTGAGCTTTCAAGACTGCATTATGTTTATGCCAGCCATCATAGCTCGACCGTTTTGCACTATTTTCCGGCTATAATGATTCTTGTAATATACAACAACTATGACCATCCACTTGCTGCTTGCTTGACCTTGTCCATAGGGTTGCTGTTTTCGTTTGTCTTGGAGAGAGTGCCTTTGCGCCGGGGCCCAATTCGCATGGCGGTTTTCTGTCTTATGGCAGCGATTAGCTACTGTCTTGCAGGTGCCGGAGGTGTTCTAATTTTCTCGCTTATGACAACACTCTACCTGCTTTTTCTCCGTCGAGATTGGGTATCGGCAGCTCTTACACTACCGGCGGCAGCAGCTATCATTTGGGTCCTTGCCGAGTATGTATTTCATATCTCATCCAAAGAGGCATTCCTGGTATTGACTCCGTTTTGTCGGGATTTGACTGCAAATATGAAGATGCTCTCCAAGGTTTTGGTCGTAATGCTGTACGCTTTTGTGCCAGTCACAGTGTTACTTATATGCTTACGGAGAATGCTGTTCAGTAGGAATCGAGATACTTCTGCAGCCCATACCAGAAAGACAAAGAGCAGAAAGACCCGCGCCGTTGTCAGACGCCGGGGGGCAATCTTGGCGTACTTTAAGAAATTCGTATTGCCTGCTGTTCCGGTAACTGTGATGGCTGTCGGTTTATATTTCAGCTACGACAAGGTACACAGGCAAGTCGTCTTGATGAACTACCTCTCCCGCCAGGGGCGATGGCCCGAAGTTCTTGAACTCGGCAACAGTCTGCCGAAGAATATTTACAACATCTACTGCAATCATGACATTAATCGAGCTCTGTATCATGCCGGAAGATTGCCCTACGACATGTTATGTTTTCCACAAAATCCGCACGCCCTTTTGCTCACACATGAGGAAGAAGAATCTTATATGACACAATTGAAAATGTGTGATACCTTCATAGAGTTGGGAAATGTAAACTATGCAGAGAAGCTGGTCTCTGAATTCCTTGTCATAAAAGGTGATACCGGGATAGTGCTCGAGAAGCTCGCCTGGATCAACATCATTAAAGGGCAAGAATCTACAGCTCGAATATATCTCAACGCCCTGAAGAAGGACCTGATATATCGTGACAAAGCAGAATCAATGCTGAGCGGCCTTAAGAACGGATTTGAGACGGATAAGGCTGTCTACATTCGTCAGGTCAATTCGTACATACGAACGAACGGAGGTGCAAGGCTCTATAAAGAATCCATAGAGGAAATGCTGACGGGGCTGCTTAGGCAGAATCCCAATAATAAAATGGCATTTGAGTACCTTATGTCCTGCTATCTGTTGGCCGGTCAACTTGATAATATCGCGGTGAATATTGAACGCCTTGACCAGCTCGGATATCAGGACGTCCCGACCCTTTATGAAGAGGCAATGCTAATATACTACGGTTTACGCGGCCGGAAACTGGACCTGAACAAGCTCAACATAAAGCGTGAAACAATTGAAAGATATAGGCGGTTTTTGCAACTCTACAATTCAATGCAGGCGCACAATCGCCAAGTTGTACTCCAGCATCTGATCCGTGAGTTCGGCACCAGCTACTTCTTCTACTACAAGTTCACAGCGTCATAGCAGACGCTATTATTTATAACTCAGGTGGCCCCCATTTGGGCGTTTTTCCCGGCTCCCTTTTCAGTGTTTCTCACCATGAAAACTACCTGCGGGCCCCCCGGCCGTAAACAGAACTGCAAAACGCGTCACCAAAGCCCCTAAAAGCACGTACCCTAAGATAACCTGTACACTAAGTAATATATGCCCCCAGAAACTATGGGCGCTTGCATATATATCCCCGAATCCTAATGTTGTCATTGTAACTATCGAAAAGTAAAGAGTTCGCAAAGGCACAAGCCACCATACTACTGTCACCTCGTGCCTATCCACAAACAGATTACTGACAATGCCGGGATAATCCTTGATATCCATTAGATAGTAATCGATAGAACCCCAAACGTAATAAATAGTTGCAAAGAGTATTACCAGCTTAAAGAAAATCTTTATGATTTGGTTGGTAGAAAGACCGTAATCGCTTATCTGCCAGAATGCTTTGACCGGCAATCGCAGCCGGGGATGTTCCTCATACCACTGCTCCCAGTTCATCCGCCTGGTATTGTATTCCAGAAGCTGTTTTGTCCCGGTATCTATCCGTGCAGTATCCAGACTCACTCCGCGAAAATTTGTATTGCGGCCCACATAGCACTCCCAAAACAGCGTGGAACCATCGACGATAGCCTGTTCAAAGTTCGCATTTTCCAGATGCGCCTTGACAAGAAATGCACGTTCCAGATGTGCATACTTGAGATTTGCATTTTCCAGATGAGTATAGCAAAGGTTCGCGTGGTCCAGATGGGCACGCCGGAAGTCCGCACCTGACAAATAGGCACTGCTGAGGCTCGCATCTTCCAGATGGCACTGCACAAGCGCAGCGTCTTCCAGATGGCAGTTGCTAAGGTCTGCGCCTTCCATATAGGTTTCATATAAGTACGCACCTTCCAGATGAGCATGATACAGATAGCTGCCTTGAAGATGCGCGTGACGCAGGTGCGCACCTTTCAGATGGCAATTGCTCAGGTCTGCCCCTTTCAGATAAGCATCGCTGAGGTCCGCTCCTTCCAGATGCGCTCCCTTGAGGTTTACGCCTTCGAGATGGGCGCCCTTAAGTCTCGCGCCCTCAAGAAAAATATCCTTCCGGGGGTTCTGTTTGCGCCACTGGTTCCACTCTGTCGTGTCCTTCATTTGAGAGCAGCGCAACAGTATCTCGTACTGCTCGGCGTCTAACTTGGATTCAGGTTTTGGCTGTTCCTGTTTAGATTTCGGTTGGTCTTCGTTTTTCTCGTTCATATCAAACTCCACTCTATAAACGCCATCCCAAATTTATCGTCTATTTTAGCTCAATTTTTTGCCCGAAAATACTAAAATATTTCAGACGCCTTACCTCCCCTGAATCCGCGATTCCGAAAGCAGGGGGGGTAGAGCCGGATTTTGGAACAATTTATCAAGCCTTCAATAATAAAT
>JAIVYN010000211.1:0-6514 GCA_048635425.1 Candidatus Aegiribacteria sp. | reverse complement strand
GCCGATGTTACATCGCCGGTTCAACCAACGAAAACCAAAGGAAACGTAAACGAAAAAGAAAAGAAAGTTAATACGAATACGTATTCATCTGAGCAATCTCTTTCTTCTTCGAATTCGCTTCGAGCACTTTCTTTCAACGAGGCCCTGATAAGCATTATCAAGCCCCGCAATCAATCCGACCGCACCTGCTTTCGCAATATTACAAACTGGCTTATGGCCGGCTGTGTGACCGGCCATTTCAACAATGAAATTTTTGCCAGGGTCCTGGACTATGCCAAGGAGGCAAGCACCGGTCGAAACCCCGCCGCCGTCTTTATAACCCTGCTCAAAAAGGAGTTAGGCTACAGACCGGGGAAATGAAATAATTATGCAAGGGTGAGCGTTAGCCTATCGAACAGATTTCATAAGTACACATATTCGCTACGTCAACTTGGTGGTGGACCAAGCAACAGCACAGCCAGCCCCACAATCACGCTTACGCCTAAAATAATCAGGATAAAGACAAAAACGTAAAGCTTGAGCTTAGGGAACTCATTCAAGACCCTAAAATTGGCAGGAATGGAGGTTGAATCTCCGAAATTCTTCTGCCACCAATTTTCTTGCCTTGCTTCCTGATTATCATCTGGATCGTATCCTTTTGCGATAGCCCGTAGTTTCTCCTGTCTTATGATGGCATTGTCTTCGTAGAGGGCGGACAACAGTTCCTCACGTTTGTTTACAATTTCTTTAAAGCTCATCCATTTATCATCGTAGAGGTCAAAGCCTTTCACAATCCACCGTAATGTACGAACGAAAAACCATGTTAGCAGAATTATGAAGGTGAAAACAACTCCGGCCGCCCAAATAGACCCCATGGTTTCGTACATTGCCCACAGACGAACGCCGCCAAAAAAAGCCACGAAAGTACTCAATACAGGCACACCAATCAATAGCCTTTTTTTGCCTCTCTTGATATTCATAAAGGAGTCCTCTTTAAAAGTGACTTTTGATTCTATAATTCAATTATTTTGAAGGTATTTTTTATCAACGCCAAGCCCTCAATGAATAATTTATAGTTGAGGTTTAAATAATATACCAGGAGTTGGCTTCAACCCACCAAACAAAATTAAGGTACTCAGATATTGAACCATCTTACCAAACGGCGTTTTGCATCGTCTAATCTCTCTCTTTTTTGCCGAACGTTTTTTTCAGGGTAGAAGCTGGATGCCTCAAGCACATATCGCCACCCCGATTTGTCAATAGAAGAGAACTTACTACCGACTATAGATACAGCTCTTTGGATTATCCCTGAATCTCTATGCCGAGATAAAAACTTTTGCCCTTCGAGGTAATCAGTTCTGTTTGTCAACATTATTGCTATGTATATGTCTAACGCATGTGCCTGAGCTCGTTCTGAATCTTGTCTTTGGCCTTCGCCCCGATCGTTAAATGCAAAAAGCTTCAGAATCAGGGAATTTGTCGGTGAAGGTACTTGAACTTCGAGATTACTTCTCTTATCGTTGTCAGGCAGGAATGGCAGTAAAGATACAGTTCTTAAATCCTCTTCAATAAAACAGGCTTCGTTGGTAATATGGCCGTGTAGTTTTGAGCTGACAAATTTAATCCTGAATCCGTCGGTTTTGAATCCTTCAATAGGTGGGGACAGGATATCAAGATACTGGTCTTGATTTTTCTTGAAATGAATGTGTTCACGGCCCTCGCGAACAATGTATCTTAATTCACCGGTAATTATCTCAGCAATGGCCCTGCATCGGGCTTTTTCAATGACCTGGGCCTCTGTGAGAATTAAATCTATATCATTAGTGGTTCGAATCAATCCCTGTGCCTCACCTTCGCATTCGTGAAAGCACAGATAGATGCCCAATCCCCCACAGATGACGGGCTTTAGCCCAATTCTGTTGAACGACTCTGCCAGGTCGGCCAATTGTTGAAATATTCCTTTATCCACTGATATCGGCCTTTTCTAAAATACGCCGCTTTAGTTGTTCGGCAATCTTTGGGCCTCTTGGTGTATCGGCCATCATTTCAAGATAGAGTTCGATATCGTCAACGACAGGAATTGTAACTTTGATAACAGACTCTATCGTAAGTTCGATCTCAACTGAGTTAAACCAAATCTCAATGTCATTATTTTCAATGAGCTTGACGTTACCAAATTCAGTGTCCGGCTCAAGAAAATCAAAATCTTTTTTTGCTTGGTCCATATTCCTGACACAAATCATTATCTCATTTGTTACACCCAATCCCTTGATCTGTGTTGCGTAGAATCCACAAGCGAGGTAGTTTGATTTTTGTACATTCCTTTTTGACAAAGCATAACGTGGTTGTTTGACAGAAAAACTATACGTTTTCCTTTCTTTGCGTTTTATATAATTGATATAACTTACTGTAAGTTTATCCAAAAGCTTTTCCTGGCTGGTCACAGATATAAGTGACCTGCTTCTATTTACCAAGAGTTCCTCCTCAAGAGACTTCAGAACTTTTGATACTGTTGACTTTGTTATGTTTGCATTACGGTCGTTTATAAAATCAACTACTTCATACAAAGATGAGAAACCCTCCGGTTTCAAGAGCAAAGCCCTGCTCACAAGAGATGATGTTCCCTGAAAAATCTTTTTAATCGGTGCGGTATCAGGGAAACAATTTCTTCTGCCGGTACGTTCAATATATATCTGGTTTGAAACTCTAATCGACATATTACCGGATAGATCTATCCAAGAAATGCCTTTATCTGCCAGAATCTTAGCCTGTTTTGTGCCTATATAGGGAGCTATTAACAAAGGTACGATATTCGGCTTGTTTACTTCAATAACGTAATCAGCGAGTTGTCTGGATTTCTCAAGAATGTTCTTTGGGGTGGATACAGGTGTAATTTCCACTAGAGCCTCAAAGGAAGGCCCATCTTGAATCGAGAACTCTATGATTGCGTCAATGCGATATCCCTGTGGCAGAAGAACCTGCTCCTCAAAACGATTTATTGTTAAAGGAGCATATTGTTCGCCTGCTCTCTGCAAATGTTGGATTATTTCTCTTTCTGTGATTCTCATCGTTATTTTCCTAATATCGACTATTTTCCTATATAGGATATATCGTAATTTCAGGAAATTGTCAATAGTATATTTTCGTATTTAAGGATAATTTCCTAAATAGGAAATTATGGGAAATCAAGAAAATAATACGTTTTAACGCTTAAATCGGCTAAATAACAAAATTCTGTTTAATTAGGCCATTCTTCCAGCTCGCCACAGGGTTATCTCGGGAATTTCAATCAAAACCGCTGATACCTGTGAGCAAAAATCGGAATTTTTGAAATTTTTTTTACTCATTTCTACATAAGTACTTAGGTGGATTGACCACCTGAAAAATCCGTCAAATTTCGCATCAAATCCGCAGGTAGCTCTAATTATGGGGGGAGGGCTAAACAATTTACTATTTGCTATTGATTATTTGTCGGAGTATTCAATCTGTGTACACAGGAAGCAAAAAATGAAAGAGTGCTCTGTTTGCAGGAAGTTGCAAATTGTCCCGGCCTGTTTTGATGATTACAAGCAGCTTGCACATTATCACTACCGCGATAGTTGGCTGGGGCCTTTCGAGCGCATCTTTGCTTTGAAACCGGTAGGGGGGGCGCTACATACAAAAGCAGTGGGGATTATCGTTTACTCCATGCCTGTCCCGGGGCTGGAGCTTCGAAATGTTGCTACGGATAATTTCTTTGTCGGCTTCGACAGGAGCACACAGTTGGCACTTATTAACAAGAACATTCGCTGTATCAGCAGAGTCGTTATCGAGCCCAGGTTCCGTGGGCTGGGTTTAGCAAGCCGATTAGTGCGACAGACTATGCCAAAAATGAATGTGCCTATCATCGAGGCCATGGCGGTGATGGGACTGGTCAATCCGTTCTTTGAGAAAGCGGGAATGAGAGCTTACACAGCGAAGCTGCCCGCGAGATGTGTACAGCTCGTCGAAGCATTCAGTATGGTTGGGATAGAAGACCCAGAGCTTATCGACCCAGAAAAAGTACAGCGAAAGCTTGATGGATTAGGCGATGCCCAGGCCGAGTTCATTGAACGCCAAATCAAGTGTTTTTTGCAAAGCTATGGCGGTCATCGCAATGACCAACCCGCCCTAAAGCGAACAAGGTATATATTGAGCAAGCTTACCGCTAAACCTGTCTATTACATCTGGTTCGATCCGAAAGTCGATGTCGAAATCTCGATGCTGGATGTTCGTCGACAATCAAGAAAAGAGAATCGGTAATGCGAGAAACGAGATTCGAGAATCGAGTATCAAGGATAGCACTCGATAAGTTCGTTGCTCATCCGGACAACCCTAACCGAATGAGCAAGACCAACTTTGCAAAGCTGGTTCGCAATATAGAGCGGACCGGCCGATATGAGCCATTAGTAGTTCGGCCCTGCCCTTCGTCTTCGCTCAGGACAGGCCCACAGAAAAATTCTCATTCTTGCTCAAGCAGGAATCCGGAGGACGACAGAATATCGTGTTTTCAAATAATCAACGGTCATCATCGCTGGCAGGCTTTGCGAGAGCTTGGCTACAAAACCGCTGATGCAATAGTCTGGGACATCGACGACCAGAACGCAGACATACTGCTTGCCACGCTCAACCGTCTTGGCGGCTCGGACATCCTTGAGAAGAAACTGGCACTGCTGAAACGGCTGAACCAACGAATGGAAGTCGGCAAGCTCGCAAAACTCCTGCCCCTCCGAGCAGGCCAGATTGAACGTCTCACCGAATTGACGATTTCCGATTGCCGAACGGCGATTGAAAATCGCAAAGCGAAAATCCTAAATCCGCTGGTGTTCTTCGTAAACGGCGAGCAGCAGAAAACTATCGAGAACGCACTATCACTTGCACCAGTCCAGCACAAATTGCCGTCGGGCGAAAGACCCATGGCTGCACATGACGCCAAGGGCGCCAGATTGGGTTCAATTGGTGCTGGAAAAGCAGCAAAAAATGCAGCGGCTCTTACATATATAGCCAAACAGTTTCTAAACTTAAAACTTGAAACAAAGCCACAAAATAACTATTGACAATTGAGAATTGATTATTGACAATTGACTATTGAAAAAGAAGTTGGCATTTGGAATCAAATTCGTCCTTTGTTCCCCTTCTTGCTTTCGCAAGAAAGCAGGGGAGAATATGGAGAATGGATGGTAAATAGAAAATAGTCAATATAACGAGGTTGCGCAATGGCAAAGAAAAAGAAGCTCATCAAGGGCCCGTGGTCATGGACGAAGGGTGATATTAGGCTACTTAAAAAACTATATCCGCACGGAAACACAAAGAAGATAGCTGAGCGGCTTAATCGGCCTTTGACAGCGGTCAGACAAAAAGCGTACGATATCGGGATTAAAACCGATGTGTACCAATATTGGTCAAAGGAGGATATAAAACTGCTCGAAAAACTTTACCCCAATACAATAACGCAGGAGCTGGCCAAGCGGCTTAGGCGGTCTGCCGGTTCTGTAAAAACCAAAGCACGACAACTGGGCCTAAGAAAAACAAACAGCTATCTCAAAGCCATCAAATCTCGTCCTCGCAAGCGACGCAAGAAAAAATCCTGAAGTGCACTGTAGTTAATTGGTGAGTAGTTAATTCGTTGATTCTGTAAACTTTCTTTATCCTATACCTTACTCACTAATTAACAACTCGTTGCTCGCACCCAATATAGGTGGAGTTCCTCGTCTAAACAGTTTACGATCGAAAAGCCCAAACCATTCGAGGTGACCGAGCCGTCTGTATCAGAGAAGGGAGCTAAGGAACAGATGCCAGAGGCAAAGCAATTGAGTAAAAGACAGCTTGCCGTGATAGAAGACTTATTCGCCGGCGAGCTCGACGAGCAGGCAATCCTGGACAAGCACAACGTAGACAGACAACTATATAGCAAGTGGCAGAATGACGATGATTTTACCGAGCAGTTCGAGAAGCGCATCGCCGATGCTTATCGTCAAAGTGCAGTTTTGATTGCACGCTATGCTCCCTTGGCGGCGGCAAAGCTGATTCAGCTTACGGAATCCGATAAAGCCGAGACCGCTCGCAAAGCCTGTCTGGATATAATTTCTATGCCAATACTCAAAGCCAAAAGGAAAACTCAGCAATTAAGTGAGGAATCCCGCCTTGCGGGAACCCAAACCCAACCCGCCGATACTCAGCACCTTACCGAGCAAACCGCCGGCAGATTATTAGCCGTCCTGGCAGAAGAAAAAAACGACTAATAAACTGTAATTGTGGACGACTTGCAGACCTTATTATACTTTTTGGCCAAAAAGTATAATAAGAATTCGCAAGTGAAATAAAAATGTAATAAGATAACTTCGTAAGATATCTTTTATTGAGGAGCGAACAGATATGACTATTTCTAATTGCACACGCCGCAATTTCCTAAAAGCTATGGGTGCAACTACAGCATCACTGGCAATCTCCAGTTGCGCGCTGGCCAGAGAGCAAACAGCTCACAGGCCAAACATAGTTATAGAACGGAAGAGCGTCG
>JAIVYN010000210.1:0-6600 GCA_048635425.1 Candidatus Aegiribacteria sp. | reverse complement strand
AAAGAAAGGCATTTACGCTCATAGAGCTGCTTGTAGTGATTATTATTCTATCGATGCTTGCTGCATTTACGGCGCCTAAATTGTTTCAGTATGTAGGCAAGTCCAAGAGGGACCTGGCAAAGCCCAAGCTCGCACTTGTCGAGGGTGCAATTGAGAGATTTGCCCTTGACTGCGGTCAGTATCCGGATGACTCAGAGGGGCTTGAGGCTTTGCTGATTGCACCTTCGGGCCTTGAGGAAAAGTGGACCGGCCCGTATCTAAAGGCGAGTCAGCTGCTCGACCCTTGGGGTAACCCAATTATCTATGTTGGCGAAGGTGAAATCAATCCGGGCAGTTTCGATTTGATAAGCCTCGGATCGGACGGCGCAGAAGGTGGTGAGGGTGAAAACGAAGATGTATTCAACGATTAGTGTAGTTCATAGTTCATAGTTCATAGTTCGTAGTTCGTAGTTCGTAGTTCGTAGTTTATGAGCTCAAGTGAGTTTTTTTGGAAATGCAAAGGCGAAAGTCAAAAGTAAAGGTCAAAACGAAGCGATTCGGCTTTACACTTGCGGAAGTGTTAGTTGTGGTAATTATCATATCACTTCTCGCAGGTCTGGGCAGCGGTATTTACGTTGGGACACATAAGAGGATGCTGGTCGAAAAAGCGGCACGCGACTTTGTACTTACAGCCCAATATGCAAGGATAATGGCGATTGAGAAACAGCGCCAGTACAAAATACAATTAGATGCAGCCAATAACGGATTTCTCTTAGCTACAACGCAATTGGATGAAGAAGGCGAGCAAACAGAACAGGTGATTGTGAGGAACTCTTTTTGCAGGCCGGTGGAATTCGAAGGTGAGGTCAGGTTCGAGGACATCCAAATTACGCCGATTGGTTTGCAGACGACGACCGAGGACGATGAGGATGAGCAGACAATAGTTTTCTCACCGAACGGCACCGCACAGTCAGCGGTAATTCAGATTGGTGACGGCAAAACTCATTATACGGCGAGTATTTTCGCTGCGACCGGCAAGGCAAAGGTGTATTTCGGCACATCTGAGGATGTGGAAATCGGGTTTATTGATTTGGACGCAGAATGATGGTGTGGGCAAAGACAAACAGGAAAGGTTTTACTCTGGTTGAGGCAGCCGTTGCAAGCACCATCCTTTGTGGAGCTGTTTTGACCGTGGGAGCAATCAGCACGAACTCTCTTAGTGGGACAAGACTTAACAGGCAATATGAAGTGGCGGCTTCATTGATTGATAAACAGCTAAGCTTGATTGACTACATCGGTATCGATGAATTCATCGATATAGGCCAAATGGAGGGTGACTTTGAGGAGATTGAGCCGGGCTATCACTGGAAAGTCGTTACCGAATACCAGGATATTGATAGTCTCTATCTGGTAACTATAACGGTTAGCTGGGTTGACCACAAACGTCTTTACAGCCTTTCGGTGGATACTATGCTCGACGGAATAACCATATATATTGAACTTGAAGTATCGCAGGAGTGATTAAGAAGATGCGTTCGCGAAAAACAGGATTTACATTGGTGGAAGTGATGGTGGCTTCAACCATAGGGGCCTTTGTTATGTTAGTGGCGGTGGGGACACTGAAGGCCATTACAGCCAGCGCTGAGATGGTGGAGGACAATATCAGCACTGCGGCAGAGGTAAGGTTTGCCACGAATATGCTCAAAAGGGACCTCGTGAATTTTTACCGTGACGAAAATATAGAAAATACAAAATTCATCGCGACATCTGAAGAAACAGGACAGGAAGGTAGCAGCTATCTGGTTTTTTACACCGTCAGCAGGGCCAAGGCCAGGAGTGACCAGCCGGAAGGTGATATATACGAAGTGGAATATTACCTGATGGAAGATGAAGAAAAGTCGCTGCTAATGAGACGAATGTGGCCGAATCCCAACAAAGAAGAAACGGAACCTCGCGGAATCTTAGCTGTAATTGCCGAGGACATTGATATCTTCGAGGTCAGATACTTTGACGGTGAAGAATGGTCCACCGAATGGCCGGAAGAGATGCGGGTTTTGCCCCAGTTGATAGAGGTCAATATAGTGGCAACATCACCAAGCCGGCCGGTGCCGACACTTGAATCCTTTATAGTGAATTTCACCAGATCTGTAACTGCCGCGGTTGATGATTCCGAAAGTGGTGAGCAAGAGGGAGGCGGCCAGGGAGGCGGCCCAGGAGGCAGCCAGCCGAGCGGCCAGCCGAGCGGCCAGCCAAGGCCCTGAGAAATCCAGGTAAAAAAGGAAGAATCGGAAAGTAAAAGTTTAGCTGAGAAAATGGGAACTAATGGTAACAATAAAGGGCTTGTTCTTGTAGCAGTGCTGTGGGTCGTTGTGGTTCTTATGGTGCTGGTTGCAGTGCTCGGGCGCAAAAGCCTGCTCGATACAAAAGTCTGCCTCGCCAGGATGGAAGGTATTAGGTGCAAGTGGGCCTGCAGGGCAGGGATAGAGAAAGCTGTCGGAGTGCTGAACGAGGACACAAGAGAAAGTGAATGCCTGACGGATTTGTGGAGCGATAATGAAGAAGATTTCAATGATATTTTGCTCCAGAGGTGCTGGTTCACCGTCCGTGTTGTTGATGAGGCAAGTAAATTAAACATAAATACCGTCACGAAAGGACAACTTTTAGAATTGCCGGAGATGCTTGAAGAGATTGCTGATTCGATAATTGACTGGCGGGATGAAGATGATACGCCGAGCGAAGGAGGTGCCGAAGGCGGCTATTATGAGAATCTGCCCTTCGGGTATATGGCCCGGAACGGTCCTTTCAGGACGATCCGTGAGCTGCTTCTGGTTAAGGATATTACACCGGAGATGTTGTACGGAGAGGACACCAATTTCAACAACCAGTTAGACTACAATGAACAAGATGGCGACGAAAGCCCCCCGAATGATGACGGAGATAGTGAGCTGGATAAGGGATGGATTGCGTATCTGACATGCTATTCTTATGACAACAATAAAGACGCCGATGGTAATCAAAAGATTAATATCAACGAGGCCAATGAGAATGAGCTAACAAGGTCTCTTAATATTAGGAGCTCTCAGGCCGAGTGGATTGTGGAGGAGCGCCCGAACAACGGATACGAAAGTATAGGTGATTTGATAAGTAATAACAGCCCTCAAACAGCACAAGGCGGCTCGAACAAGGATCCGGATGAAGCTGAGCCTCTGGATTTGCAGACGTTTTCTCAAATAGCGGACAAAATAACAGTAGATGAAAGTGAAAAGGGGCCGGGGAAAGTGAACGTCAATACCGCATCAGCGATAGTTCTGGCTGCTTTGTTGGGTGGCGGCGATACGGCTGAGCAAACCGCCCAGGAAATTATCGCCTATAGAGAAACTTTGTTGTACGGGATGCTAAGCGTTGGGGAGCTTTTAGATATCCCGTCGATGAATATTAATAGATTTAAGAATATTGCAGGTCTTATAACCACTCGTTCCGATGTTTTTACAATTCGCTGCGTTGCGACGGCTGACAGAAATATGGTTAGTGGAGCAACACTGGAAACAGAGGCGGTAGTGGACAGAAGCTCGAGTCCTTGTAAGGTGCTTTTCTGGTATCAGGGAGCAAGTAATTAAATGAGCGATAATGCAGCTAAAATCAGGACACAGCAGTCTGTGGTAGCAATAGCACCAGAGGAAAGTAAGCTCAAAGCCATAGAGCTTCGAGAAAAGGATGGGACCCTCGAAGTTCTCTGGACAAAGAGCAGCAAAGATGCTTATACGGACTGGCGAGTCTTTGCAGCCGAGTGTGGCTTGTCCGTTGAGCCGAAAGCACACACAGGCGCTGAAAGTAACAAGAGAGTTGTTATCGGCTTTAGCTCGGCAGGGGTGGCATTTTATCGTATTAGTGTGCCTGCCGTGGGCGAAGAAGAGACCGCAGCGATGGTTAAATTACAGGCTGAAAGCCACCTGCCACTACCGGCTGAGCAAATGGAATTAGCCTGGCGAGCCGGCAAAATGCAAAATGGACAAGTAGGCGTCACCATAGCGGCGGCAAGAAAGGAACAGTTACAAGGATTTGTAGAAAATGTGCGGAGTTTTGAGCCTGCGAAGATATTGTTAGATTGCGAGGGAATTGTAAAGGTATGGAGGACTTTCTTTGCCGGAAACGAAGGAAACGCTGTGGTTCTGAGCTCGACAGCGCAGAATACCCAGGTTTGTCTGGCTGAAAATGGGCAATTGACCAATGCTGTGGTCCTGGATATGGGTATGGACGATTTTGCTGCGGGAAGCGAAGAGGAACAAACGCAAACCTGCGAAAGATTTGTTCAGGATATGAGGAGCGTGCTGGAGCTGTTTGGTTATGCCGGGCAAACGGAATTGCCCCTTTTCGTACTCTCGGACGGCAGCGCTGCTTACGTAAGTATAGTGTCTTCTCTAAGGTCGGCAGGATTCAATGCGCGAGTAGCCCTGCCTGATATTAAAGAATTGAAGGTACCAAACGAAATCGGCCCTGAGGTTATCTACGAATATCGTGTGCCGATAGGTCTTGGGCTGATGGCACTTGAGGCGCGGGAGGATGAGCTTAACATTTTTGAGCGCTTGTACAACCCGGCCGAGAAGGAAGAAAAGAAGCATTGGGTGTATTCACTAAAGGTAGCTTGTGCGATTGCGGTGGTAATGCTGGTCTTATCAGTTGTTGTCTCTTATGCGATCGATGTGGCCAGTTCGGGTGCAATCGAAAAGCGTTTGAAAACATCAGGTTCGGAGGCTGATATCAATCTGCTGATGCAGCGGCAAAAACTAATCAAAACTGTTGCACAACAAAGGCCGGATTTACTCGACCTCCTGGGTCAGGTGACCGCAAGCGGTGACAGCGGGATAAAGCTGGAGAGTTTTCATTTTAAGAAGGGCCAGCCGGTGACTATAACCGGCCAGGCCTCCGGAAATGAGCAGCTCTACAAATTTGAAAAAAGTTTACAGGACCGAAAGAATATAAAAAGTGTAAAAATGAACCCAAGCAGAGATACCAAAACTAAGAAGATCAAATTTACTATAACTTTTCATTACAGAAATTTTACCAAATAGAGAGCTCGCGCAGTAAGGTTTTAAAGCTATGATAGAAAAATTAAGCCAAAAAGACATACGGATATTGAAGATAGGTGCTGTGTGTGTTGCGGCTATCCTGGTGTTTGTGTTTGCCTCCGAATTGCTTGGCCGCTGGGCAGAGGCAAGAGCATCACTTGCCGAGGTGAAGAACAAGCTGGAGCTTATCGATGTGGACAAGGCCAAACGAAGTGGCTTGTTGTCAATTGTGCCTGTGTTCGAGATGCCTGAGAAGGAAGAGACGCAAAGATTTCTGTTTAGAGATAAG
Organism: Candidatus Aegiribacteria sp.; assembly: GCA_048635425.1. Taxonomy (GTDB): domain Bacteria; phylum Planctomycetota; class Phycisphaerae; order Sedimentisphaerales; family Anaerobacaceae; genus NIOZ-UU13. Next base: position 1,266 of record JAIVYN010000210.1, on the reverse strand, counting down.
CTCAACGAACAATTAAAGAAGGCGGGAATAAAAAATCAGCCTTTGCAGGTTGCCTCTATCGGGAAATCAGGACAGGCCGGGTATAGATTGCTGCGCTTGAAGTGCAGCGCCAAGTGCAGGTTCACCCAGATGCTCGATTTGCTTGCCAACCTGAAAGACAATCCTTATCTGGTTGGTGTCGAAGAGCTTAGAATAAGATGTGATAGCAAAAAGCCTCAGGAAGTTGATCTGGATTTAACTGTGTCAACATTTGTTAAGTGAGAGAGGTGGATTATGAAACTTGATTATCTGAAAGAAAAGAAAGAATTGGTTTCAGTTGTACTGCTTGGTGTTTCAGCGGTTTTGGCGGTTTTGATTTTGGTTAAGGTAACAGGCTTTTTTACCGCCTCAGCCAGGGCAGAAAACATAGTTAAGACAGCTATTGCTCAAAATAACACGGGCGCCGAAGATATGGACAAGTATTTTGCCAAATACAAGGTGCTTGCTGATGAGTTGAAAAAGAACAATTTGTTTGCGCCGCCTGCACCGAAGCAGCATCCCGTAAAGGAGGTGCTGGGTATATTGGGTAATGAGGTGATAATAAGGGACAAGCTCTACAAAGTCGGCGACAAGGTGGGAGAGGCGAAAATAGTGGCAATCGGACCTACGGAAGTTACTATCGAATGGGACGGCAACAAAAAAACCTTTTCCCCTATCGATGCATCGGAACCTTCACAGCCAGGTGGGCCGAGGAGTTCAAGAGCAGCAGCCAAAAGCAGTGAGTCTAAAGGAGGAAGCGCCCAGATGGTTACAGTTGGATCAGCGGTAAGACCAATGGATCTTCCCAAGGTCACCATAGAGAAAATGAAGGAAAGATTCAAAAATATGTCTGGGGCTGACAGAGACAAATTCATGGCTGTAATGAAGAAAAGTGAAGAAAAATACAAGAAAATGTCCGATGTGGAAAGGGCACAGTTCAAATACGAAATGATTGAAAAATTCGGCGGAGGGGGGACAGGTGGCGGACGGGAACCAGATGGCAGAAAACGAGGTGGTAAATAATTATAAAAGGACTTAAGTAAGGGAGGTACATTATGAAACTTGATTATCTGAAAGAAAAGAAAGAATTGGTTTCAGTTGTACTGCTTGTTGTTTCAGTAGTTTTGGTGTTTTCGATCCTGATTAAGGTGTGGAGTTTTTTTGACGCCTCTGCCAAGGCAGAAAAAATAGTTAAGACAGCTATTGCGCAAAATAACGCGGACGCCGAAGATATGGACAAGTATTTTG
>JAIVYN010000209.1:0-6560 GCA_048635425.1 Candidatus Aegiribacteria sp. | reverse complement strand
CAAAAGCGGATGTGATTTGTCTTGCGGCTGAGCTTAAGATTTCCCCGGGAATTGTAGCAGGACGGTTCCAGCGTCTGACCGAAAAGTGGAACTATTTCAACGGGCTTAAACGCAGATTTGAGTGGGTAAGTACCAATAAATGATGAGGGGAGAACCGTGAACGGTTAGTTCAGAATGGAAGGGTCGGTAAGAATGGCCAAATGTTAAGGATGTCCCCATCGCTCCCCATAGACCTGCTTTTTTACCATCTGAAGCTGCGTTGTTTCATGGTGATCGAACTGAAACGGGGTCAACAAGCCCATCGGCGTGCCTGAATACGAACTGACCCGATCCCTGCTGGAAGAACTGAAATCAAGTCTGCCGACCATCGAGGAGTTGGAAGCGGAACTGGCCGAAGCGGTTGCTGAGGGAGATGATACGCCAGATATTTGAACGGGCGAAATCCAACATTTATTGACATTTCAAAAGGATAAGGGCATGTTCTCCCCAAATCATAGAGATTTTTTTCAAAAATGATGCCCCCAACTTTTTTACAGGACATCGACCAGCATGGCACGCCCATGGAGATAATCAAAAACTCTGGCGGAAACGAGCAGTACCTGCAGGCCATCAGAGAGCTGGAAGAGCAGCTCTATTATGCCGCGTAAAGGGTCTACCCCGTGTTGCAAATTCTGATTAACCCATTAGGTTAATTAAACTTGACATCTGCGAAATAGATGGATATACTTTTTAAAAGAAAAAGGGACAGAGATCTTTGCAACAAAGAGGCTCTGCTTCGCAAAAAATATCGCGGAAATCCAAGAAGATACAAACTCATCCGTGCGCGCCTTGATGAATTGGCCGACGCGGATAACCTTGAGGTTATGCGGTATATCCCTCAAGCCTATTGTCATGAGCTGAGGGCAAGCCGGAAAGGTCAGCTTGCTGTGAAACTGGATCAGGGGTACCGGATGACCTTTGAACCGGCAAACGAGCCGGTTCCCCAGAAGCCTGACGGCGGACTGGACTGGTCCTGGATAACAGCAATTCGAATACTCCAATTGGCGGAGGATTACCATGACTGATCAATTAACAAACGAATACCAGCCTGATGTCGTAACGCCTCCCGGAGAGACTTTGCAGGAGGTAATTGAAACACTGGGCATGACCAAGGCGGAACTGGCGGACCGCATTGGGAAGACGCCAAAGACAGTTGGAGAAATTATCAAGCACGGCGCCCCCATTACCCCCGGCACGGCCATGGAGCTGGAAAAGGTGTTAGGCATTCCTTCCAGCTTCTGGAACAATCGCGAACGGCGTTATCGGGAAAGTCTTGCCCGACAGGAGGAAAAAAAACGGTTGGAGAAGCAGGTCGGCTGGCTGAAATCCTTGCCTGTTCGTGAAATGGTCAAGGCAGGATGGATAAAGGCGCATAAGGACAAAGCTGAGCAATTAAAAGAGCTGCTTCGCTATTTTGGAGTTGCCTCTCCGCAACAATGGAAGAAAATCTGGCTCTCCCCGGAAACGGCTTATCGCAAATCCAAAGCATTTTATAGCAAGCCCGAGGCCAGTTCGGTCTGGCTCCGCAAAGGGGAGCTGCAAGCCCAACAAATCAATACCAAACCGTTTAACAAAGAGGCATTTCGATCCCTGCTCCATGATATCCGCACATTGACAAAAACGGCTCCGGAACGATTCCAAGAAGTAGTAAACCTGTGCGCCGAAGTAGGTGTTGCAGTGGTATTTACAACGCTCATCAAAGGAGCTCCGGTATATGGCGTAACCCGGTGGTTGACACCTGAAAAGGCTCTCATTCAACTAAGTTTACGGGGCAAATTTGAGGACCTGCTCTGGTTTACATTTTTCCACGAGGCTGGGCACATCCTTTTGCATGGCAAGAAGGAAGTTTTTATTGAGGGAAAAGACAGTCACGACGAACGGGAGAAAAAGGCGGATCGCTTCGCAAGTAATCTTTTGATTCCACCGGCCGCCTATCGCCAATTCATTAAGTCCGGGCGTTATCGCGATCCAGGCGCTGTTAAGGCCTTTGCGGCCCAATTGGAAATATCTCCGGCCATTGTTGTGGGCCGCCTTCAACATGAAGAGCTGTTGCCTTTTTCCCGCATGAACAATCTGAGGAGACGGTTCGACTTTGCGGCGTAGAACTTGACGTGCGTGAGACAAGGGATAAAAAATGTCACTAACTACCACAATCAAGACCATTCAAGACATCATGCGTAAAGACGTGGGTGTTGACGGCGATGCCCAGCGTATAGGGCAGCTTGTGTGGATGCTGTTTTTAAAAATTTTGGATGAACGTGAGAAAGACTGGGAAGTCGAGGAAGACTATGTTTCCCCTTTACCTCCTGACTATAGATGGCGGGATTGGGCCGCACCTGAACAAGACAAAGACCAGCTCACCGGCAACAAACTGATTGCTTTCGTCAACAATAATCTGCTCCCCACGCTCAAAGATTCCAACAAACTGCGTAGCAAGAATGGTCTTCATCGGGTCATTGTTGGCGTGTTCCAAGGTGCCACGAATAAAATGCAATCCGGCACCCTTCTTCGCCAAGTGGTCAATAAAATCGAAGAGGGCATCCACTTCGAATCAATGAGAGACCGGCAACACCTTGGTGATATTTACGAAAAAATTCTGCGCGACCTTCAGTCCGCAGGTAATGCTGGCGAATTCTACACACCCCGGGCCGTTACGAGGTTTGCCATTGACCGGCTCGCTCCAAAGCTTGGAGAAGCCATCATAGACCCTGCTTGCGGCACCGGCGGCTTTCTTGGTGATTCTATCAACTACATCCAGGAACATAACGAACTTAAGACAGTTGGAGACCGAGCTAAGCTTCAGAAAGCTATTCACGGCTATGAGGTTAAACCGCTACCTCACATGTTAGCGGTAACCAACATGATTTTGCATGGCATTGACGCTCCAGCAAACATCCAGAAAAGGGACACGTTGTCACGGTATAAGGATTGGTCTGAAAAATTCGACATTGTCGTTACCAATCCCCCATTTGGCGGTGTCGTGCAGGACGGCACCGAGTCAGACCTCCCGAAAGATTACCAAACCAAAGAAACCGCCGACCTGTTTCTCTTCTTTATAGTGAATAAAATGCTTGCCGATGAAGGCCGTTGTGCCATCGTCTTGCCGGATGGTTTTCTTTTTGGCGAAGGCATGAAGAGCCGCTTGAAAGAAAAACTTCTGGCTGAGTGCAATCTCCACACCGTCGTTCGCTTGCCCAATGGAGTCTTTAGTCCCTATACCGGTATTAAGACCAATATCCTATTTTTTCGCAAAGGCAAACCAACGGAGGCTATTTGGTTCTATGAACATCCGTATCCGGAAGGGTATAAGAATTATTCCAAGACCCGCCCCATGCTCTTTGAGGAGTTTGAGACCGAACGTGCTTGGTGGGGTGATGAGGAAACCGACTTTGCGAAACGCGTAGAAACGGAATATGCCTGGAAGGTTGATTTCAAGGCCGAGAAAGAAGAGGCCTTTGCAAAAGCGAAACCGCATTATGAAAAGCACGCGAAGCTGGAAAAGGACATTGAAGACTGCACTGTCCAGATTAAGAGTCTCACACAGGAAAATAAGGACCGCAACACACAGGTACGAAAAAACGCAGCTTCGAAAAAGGAGCTGGATGCCATCGAACGACAGGCCCGCGATAACGATACCGAGATCAGTAACTTGCGTAAACGAGTGACCAAAATTAACCGCCAAGCCAAGGACGAAAAGGCGGCAGGCGATCGGCTTAAGTACGCTGTCTATAATCTTGACCGGAAAAATCCGCACACCACGACGGAAGAAGTGCTCGATCCGGACAAGCTGTTACAAGAATACAAGGAACTCCAAGAGGCTATCGTTCAGACGCAAAAGCTCTTGAAGGACGAATTAGCGGCGGCCTTATTGCGAGGTGTGGAGTAGGCCATGGACGAACAGAAGTTTCTCGTAAATTTCGAGCACATTGTCTCTGCGCCAAATGGTGTACAGCAATTGCGGGAGCTGACTGTTCAGATAGCTGCCCAAGGCGGACTGGTACCACAAGAAACTGGGGAAAAAACCGCGGATGTTCTTCTTATGGAAATAGAACAGGAGCGCCAACGGCTAATTAGAGACAGGATAATAGGAAAACAGAAGCCGTTACCCGACGTAAAAGACAGCGAAAAAAAATTTTCACTGCCTGGTGGATGGGCATCGGCACGCTTAGGCCAACTTATTACAATGGAATACGGCAAAGGGTTACCCGCAAAGAAGCGAAATGCTGAGGGCAATATACCTGTTTTCGGGTCAAATGGTGTTGTAGGATTTCATAACGAAAGTCTTATCGAGCATCCGTCAATAATTGTAGGGAGGAAGGGATCATCTGGTGCACTGAACATTTCGAGAACCCCTTGTTGGCCCACTGATGTCACCTATTACGTTGTTCCCCCAAGGGCTATTTGTCTCAATTTTTGTCATATCTTGCTTAAATCGTTACGTCTGGAGAAATTGGGAAAGGGTATTAAACCGGGGCTTAATCGGAATGAAGCATATTTATTAGTAACGGCGTTACCACCGCTTCAGGAGCAAAAGCGTATTGTCGAAAAAGTTGAACAAATCATGACTTTCTGCGACCAACTCGAAGCTCAACAAAAGCAACTCGCCGAAACCAGCCAAAAGGCTAATCGGGCAGTGTTGGATGCACTGGCTGATTCCGGAACCGAAGCTCTTTTAAAAGAAAATTGGGCTCGTACCTACACCAACTTCGACCGATTGTTTAGAAGTGAAGAAAACATAGGCAAACTAAAAGATACCATTTTGCAGCTTGCTTTTAGAGGCAAACTGGTTCCGCAGAATCCTAAGCACAGCCCATCAGATCTATTTGTTCAGTCAATAAAAGACGAAGTGAGAGAGTTGCGATATGAACATGGCGTGAAAAGGGAAAAAGCCAAGCCAGCAACTTACGAGATTCGATTACCTTATGAACTGCCAGCAGGTTGGTCATGGGTAACATTTTCAGACATAGGCTTTATTGGTCGAGGTAAATCTAAGCATCGCCCAAGAAGTGCACCGGAATTATTCCACGACGGTACTTACCCGTTTCTGCAAACAGGGGATGTCTCTGGTTCGGTTGAGGGATACATCAAAAACTATTCAAAAAAATATAATGATAAAGGCTTAGCTCAAAGCAAATTATGGCCTACAGGGACGTTATGCATAACGATTGCTGCAAATATAGCCGAAACTGGAATACTGTCTTTTGATGCATGTTTCCCGGACAGCGTTGTTGGTTTCATTCCAGCGCAATCAATTGGAAATCCCAAGTATTTTGAGTACGTTGTCCGGACTGCAAAATCACGCTTGGAAGACTTTGCGCCATCAACAGCACAAAAGAACATTAATCTTACCATATTGGAAAATGTGTTGATCCCACTTCCGCCGATTGAGGAGCTTCATCAGATAGTCAAGAAGATTGAGTATCTTTTTAGTTTATGTAGCCTACTTGCAAAACATTTTAGACATGCTTGTGAATTACAATCGAACTTGGCATTAGCCTCAGTACACAAAGTAGTGGCTCGTGACTATGAGCTCGTAAAAACAACAGAAGATAGAAAACCAGATGGTAAACGAAAAATAATAGAAGTCATTATCAGGTTGGTAGATGAGATGAAGAAGCAAATTGAAAACACTGTTTTGGCAAAGATCCTTGCACGACACGAACGGGATATGGATGCAAAGGAGCTTTGGGAGAAATCAGTTCTAACTATTGACGAGTTCTACGCGACACTAAAGCGCGAAATCAAAGAAGGCTTTATCGCAGAGCCAGACGTAGCCACCCTTAAGCTATTGGAGGGCGCAGACTAATGCGGATCAAGCGTCTTGTGATACCAGACTTCAAGAACCTTAAGGGGCTCATACTTGAACCACACCCGGAGGATATGACGACTGTGGTGATCGGCCAAAACGCAACGGGCAAATCCAATTTGATCGAAGCGCTTGTTACCATATTTCGGCATCTGGACCTCGGTGAAGATCCACCGAAAGACCTTCGAAACTATGAAATTGAGTACGTATGTCGCGGGCACCGTGTTCAGGTAGAGGCGATAGACGGAAGAGTTTTGATTGAAGTTTTGGCTGGTGGCGAGAAGAAACCACGCAAAATCAGCTTGAAAAAGATTGCCAAAGAATCGCAAAAATACTTGCCCACCAATGTCTTTGCCTACTACTCCGGCCGCAATGAGCGCCTGGAAGAACTTTTCCGTGCACATCAAGGGCAACAATTTCGAAGTTACCGAGGTGAACTTAGGAGAACAAAGGCAGGCGACAGTCAAATTGTCAGCGAAGATGTTCCCTTGCGACGATTGTTTTACTGCCGCAATGAACATAGTCAGATGATCTTACTTGCCTACTTAATTGAATTAGAGCGGAATAAGAAAAAGAGTGATGTTCAAACCGAACCGGATATTTTAAAAGAATATCTGGGGATTGAAGGTCTGGAATCAGCACTTTTTGTACTTAAAAAGCCTCACGACCCACCTACGCCAACCATGCTCAAGATGGGCGATGAACGCTTTTGGCA
>JAIVYN010000208.1:0-6627 GCA_048635425.1 Candidatus Aegiribacteria sp. | reverse complement strand
ACAGTCGCGCGTTCCTGGTTAAAGTTGGTCGGATAGGCTTTAGCCCATTTGGTTATTCTAACAATTTGGAAGGAATGCGCCCATCTTCTTCAATCGGCGCTGTAATTCAGAAACGGCAAATCCCCGCGTGTCGGTGTTTTTCTCGGTGGCAATGGCCGCGGCGACGCCAACTGCCTGACCGGTGATGAAACAGCCAGGCATAACTCGGATGGAGCTTTGCATATAACGGTCGGTGCTGACACAACGGCCTGCAACTAAAACGTTCGAGAGCTTCCGGGGAAGGAGTACTCGATATGGTATGCCGTAGTTTTCTCCTTTGCCGTAGCGCAGTTTTTTGAAATCTTCCGCGTACTTTTGGTAGCCCGCATCGCCCGGAGTGGCCGAGTGGATATCAACCGGATACGAGTAACGCCCAATCTCGTCACTAAAGACAGCCCGTTTTGTGAAATCCTGCAGAATCAGGACATAGTCGCCCATAATTCGGCGCGTTTCACGTATTCCCAGCGCCGAGCCGGTCGCAACCAGCTCCATCTTTTCATAGCCCTTAAGATATTCTTTGTAGTAGCGCTCGTATTCGGTAAGCAGCTTTCTGCCCCAAATCACGGCCTTGGTAACGGAGCGCTCGTCCGTGCCGTCAACGCCGAAAGTATGACCGATGTTTCCGCCGCCGATATTTTTACCTGTCCGCCACATTCCGGGCAGATGGCGGTCTTCGTACGTGAACACCTTGTCCTTAAAAGCCTGTGGTAGAAACTTGCCCTGGTTATACCCTGATTTTTTTATTTGTTCCCAGTCAACGTCGGCCCATATGCTGCACAACGTCCCTGCCATCAGGTTACCTTTTTTATCGCCCTTTTTGAAAGGTGCTCCGGCCCAAACCGCTAAGTCGCCGTCGCCGGTGCAGTCGATAAAGATTTTAGCCTTGACGGCGAAGATGCCGCTCTTGGCTGCGAGAATCGCCAGAGTAACTTCTTCGGACCTTGTCTCGACGTCAATCAACCGGGTCTCAAATGTAAAGCGAACGCCTGAGTCAAGCAATAACGCATCATAGACCCTCTTGAGGACCTCGGTTTTGATTGTTCTATCACTGTCGGGGCCCGTGCCGCCGGCCTTTTGCAGCTTGGTTTGAATTTCCTTTCCGATTCCCCCTGCGAGAAAATTCACACCGTCGGTGAACTGCATAAACACGGGAAGCAGCCCTGCTGTTCCCATCCCGCCGAGGCAGTTCTGCCGCTCAGTTAAAAACACACTGCGTCCCTGCCGGGCAGCCGCGACGGAAGCCGCCACACCGGATGGGCCGCCGCCGGCTACAAAAACATCAACTTCATATCTGACAGGTATGCGACGTCGGATTGTTACCATCTTTTTGGCAGCATTATTACCGGCTCGTGTCTTACCAGCGCTTAAAGCCGACTGTACCATACCAGCTCCACCCATCCCCGCTCCTGCGATGGAGCTTATCAAAAACGTTCTTCGGTCTAATGACATCTTTTATCTCCTATGATAAAAATACGAGAAACTATGTAGACATTATGACAGACAACTACTAACGCTACTATCCAATCTCAGACTAAACGATAACCGAAACATTCATTTCTGTCAAATCAAAGCCCGCCGTGTTACACAGCGAGCAAAAGCAAAAAAAACCGCAGCTAAAATCGCCTCTCAAAAATCGGGCCGGGAATCAACTTTTATTGTAGTTTGGCGTAGCAATTGATATACTGGAAGCAGCGACAGACGGAGATCTTACTGCGATTAAAAAATGTGCAGATAGGAAAGTAAGGCTATGAAGATAAATTTGGCGTTCGGCCGGGGTGCCTTAGACATAACCCTGCCGGACGACTTGAATGTGCGGGTCGTCGAGCCTGTGTACGTCGAGGGGCTTGAAAATCAAGTTCAGGCAGTGCGCGATGCGCTACGCCGGCCCATAGAATCAAAGCCACTGAAGGAGCTCGTAAAATCATCCGACCAGGTCGGCATCGTAATCAATGACATCACACGCGCCACCCCCTACAACATTATTTTGCCGGTTCTGCTGGAGCAGCTCGATCACGTCCCCGACAACCGGATAATACTGTTCAATGCAACCGGAACACACAGGCCCAACACCGAAACCGAGCTCCAGGGGATGCTGGGCGACGAAATCGTGCACAAATATCGGATTATACAAAATGACTGCCATGACCGGGATTCTCATACGCTGGTGGGGACCACTAAAGACGCAAATGATATCTGGATACACAAGGACTACGTAAAATGTGATGTACGAATTCTAACCGGTTTTATTGAGCCACATTTTTATGCCGGCTTCTCAGGTGGGGGCAAAGCCGTTATGCCGGGGCTGGCTCTCCTGGAGACGGTGCTCAGAAATCACAGTGCAAAGAATTTGGACAATTCCCTCGCAAGCTGGGGCGTGACAGACTGCAACCCGGTCTGGGAGGAGATTCGCCAAGCGGCCTCTATGACCCACCCAACGTTTCTGCTGAATGTGGCACTTAATAAAGATAAACAAATCACACAAGTGTTTGCAGGCGATTTTGAGCAGGCGCACATTCACGGTTGCACCTTTGTAAAGAACAATGCAATGGTGCCGGTAAAAGAGCCTTTCGACATCGTAATCACTACTAATTCCGGATACCCGTTAGACCTGAATCTGTACCAGTCGGTCAAGGGGATGAGTGCGGCTTCCCAGATTGTAAAAAATGGCGGCAGCATAATAGCCGCTGCCGATTGCTGGGATGGCATACCCGAGCACGGCGAGTACGGCAAGCTGCTGCTCGAAGCCGACAGTATCGAGTCTCTGCTCAAGGCCGTCCGCGCACCAGGCCTCCCGAGGCAGGATATGTGGCAAGTGCTGATCCAGGCTCTGATCTGCCAAAAGGCACATGTCTATTTCTACAGTGAAAACTTGACCGATGAGCAGATCAGAGGTGCCTTGCTCATACCATGTCACAACATAGAATCTACGGTAAATGAGTTACTTGATGAGTACGGCCGGGACGCTTCTATTTGTGTGCTGCCAGAAGGACCGCAAACAATTCCTTATATTCACGAGACCGGTCATTAAGTGCTTATCCGAATAACCGGTTTTAGCCAGCTTGTCCCCGAATGTTGTAGTCGGGGATCCAGATTAGCCTTTGTTTATTTTCTAATGAGGCCGAGCGAAAACTTGTCCGCCTATGGCGGAGTTCGAGGCCAAGGCGGCACAAATCTCCCCCTACCGGCACGCCGAGACGAGCAAAGCCGAAGCGAAGCGTAAGTCCAGCACTTACAGCGTTAGTGCTGGGAAAAATTCGATGCTAAAACTCTCTACCCATCTCGCAAACGAGCCTAACACAGTGCCAACTGCCGGCAGCATCAACACAATGAAAGTAACCAGTTCCGACAAGCTGGACAACAAGCAGAACAACAAGCTAACAAAATTGGACGCAGATTTGGCCGTAGTTGTCGAAGCATGGCCCGAACTACCTGATGCAATCCGGTCGGCGATTGTGGCGATTGTGAGAAGCTCTAATAAGCAGTAGGGCGGTTATTATGGCTCAGATTATTCCTTTGTGAGGAAGCACGTTCTCAGTATAATGAGCACTTGACGTTTACAGCTTTAACTCTATTCATGGAACAAATTGGAAGGAGAAAAACATGGAATCTGTTCTTGCTTTGCGTGGGGGGCCGGGTGCGTTGGAAGTAATTCTCATCCTTTTCATAGCATTCATTGTAATGGGATTCACCGCCATAAAGGTATTCAGCTTTTGTAGGATATTTTCCAAAGCTGGCTACAGTTGGGCTTTCGGCTTACTTATGCTCCTGCCGTTTTCAGAAATAGTCATCCCCCTCATCCTTGCTTTGATAGACTGGCCGGTTTGTAAAGAACTTCGCCTGTTCAAACAAGAGCAGAGTAGCGGCTCCAAGTAAGCTCATGGTCTGTGGGGGATAATTTCTGATAGCGAAGAACACGGCGATATTAAGGTTCGCTCCGGCTGTGTTTGTGGGGTGGTTGCTGGGATGAGGACACTTTTTTATCTGCGGGGGCAAACCATACAACTACAGGTCATACGGCAACCCACATCGGCCCAAAGTGTAAAAGTGGAGATAGTCGGGGAAGGGCACACTCATATCAACGATTTTTTGAAATACTCACTTAGATATAACGGAAAGACCACAGCTCTTTAAATTCGCCCTGGAAAACTCTGAGGTGATATAAATTGGCCTTGGGTAATTAGCAAGCTTTCTTGTCAAAACAGTCACAGTCTCATATAGGCATATTATTATAGCAAATCCGAAAGATGACAAATTCTGCAGGTCTAACAGAGGCAATTCCTATTAAAATTATCAGTCTACCGTTCTCAATGTCATTCTGTGTCATTGTTGTTCCGAGACTGCACCGTACAAAAAACGCATGCCGTGGCTTGCTGCCCATAAGCGCGCCGTCTCTCCATAATCTCATTAAGAACGGAGTGATGTGTGCTCTCACACTTGACCAGAGCGGATGGTCATTGGGCTCGAAAACTACCCATTGAATGCCCCGATAAATGCTTTCTTCGATGAAGATAAAAAGACGACGTACGCTTACATACTTCCATTGAGCATCAAGAGCAAGCGTTCTTGCCCCCCATACATAGATTACCCCTTCTCCCAAATTACGTATACAATTGATTCCTGTTAGATTAAGCTCCTCCTGCACTTTTTCGGGCAAATCTAATTCGACCTCCGTGGCTCCTCTAATGATAGCGTTGGCCGGTGCTTTCCAGACACCGCTTTCCATGTCGACTCTAGCGTAAACTCCTGCGATATAACCACTGGGAGGGACAAAATCCTGAATATCCATCACCCTATCGTTCTCAGTGGTTTCTATTGACGCTTTTATCCAAGGATAATATAAAGCACCGAAACCTTTTTCGGAGACAAGATTACTTCTGTGTTTCTTAATAGCAACAACATCAGCTTTTCTGGGTGGATCAAGGATGCAGAAGCGATTTCCCATCTTCTTACAGTGTTCAATCATTGCCCTCTGAACAATATTCGATGTTATGCCTGGGATACATATTATGCTTACGCTATCAATATCACTCAAAGCTGATAAGCCTGTTTTACTTCGAGAGCCTTTGGTAGCTCCTGTATAATCCTCATTTGTAGCCGATGCTTTTACTCTAACAACATAGCACTCTTTTCCCCCATTTCTAAAAAAACCATATATAGCAGGAGGTAAGAAAGGAGCTTTGTCTTTGTCGAATCGCCCGAATTTTTCGACAAATTGGTCCCAGCTCGTTATGAGAGTCGGTTCACCAACAGGAACATCATCATATGCTGTTGTACCTACAAACCCAGTACAGTTTGTTGATACACCACTGATAGGTTTAGTACCTGACTGGATCTCTTCTATATAAATATCTGGGCTCTTATATTCCGTCATTTTTCCCACCTATTCCTGTTCAGTTTAACAAAAGTAATTAATAACACAAGCATAGAGAATATTTTGTGGTAGATTAGGAATGAATTAGATAAGGAACCCTAACCTGCAGAGGCATCAACAGTTCAGTTTGGATACATTTCAACTACCCCCACCGGCTCAAAGTAGCGAGGGATCTTAGCTCGAAGGGCACACTCGTTTTAACAAATTTTTGAAATATTTCCTCATCCGCATTTCCAAGCGATAATAACCTTTCTCAATAGTAGCTGTTTGGCCAAAACTATCAGTTGAATTAAGACGGGCAGTTGTTAGAATGGTGTGGTGAAAGTGCAAGCAATGTATCGAGAGACGGTTGGCTGTGAGGAATTAAGGAAGAATGGCGAAGAGCAAGAAAAACAGTTGGGTTGCATGGTCTAAAGATGAAGTTAAGCTGCTAAAGAGGCTTTTCCCACGTGGAAGAGCAAGGGAAATAGCTGAGCAAACTGGAAGGTCTCTGGCAACGGTGAGACAAAAAGCATACAACATGGGGATTAATACAAGAGAACGGCATCTCTGGTCAGCCAATGAAGTCAAACTGCTCAAGAAACTTTACCCGACTGAGAACACGCAAAGCATAGCTGATAAACTTGGGCGGCCTTTGGAGTCGGTGAAACAAATTGCATATCTCAACGGCCTCAAAAAAGTGGGAACAGCTACCGGTTGGTCAAGACAAGAGGACACTCTCCTTAAGAAACTATACCCAAATAATAGCCTGCGAGATATAGCGAACCAACTTGGACGGACTGTCCCGGCGATAACGGTCAGAGCACACAAATTGGGAATTAGCAAACCAAAGCGTATCTGGTCAAAGAAAGAGCTTAACCTGCTAAGGAAACTTTATCCCAGTAGAACGGCACAGCAAATAGCCGACCAGATTGGAAGAACAGTACTGGCGACAAGATTGAGAATAGTCAAATTGGGCCTAAGGAAAAGAAGGCGAAAAGGAAAGATGTAAAAGTCCTGCTGACCTATTTGGCTGTCTGGAATTAGTAGTAAAACATAGACCGAGAGGCAGAAATGAAGCCGTGTACCAAATGTAAGAAGTTAAAAAGCAAGAGTGAGTTTCACGAGGACCGCAAGTCAGAAGACGGATTACAGCGGTGGTGCAAAGAGTGCCGGCGTCAATACGACCGCAAGTATTACGACCGACACAAGAAGACCACGAGAAGAAACTACAGTTA
>JAIVYN010000207.1:0-6576 GCA_048635425.1 Candidatus Aegiribacteria sp. | reverse complement strand
GAGATTATTCTTTTCGATTAGTTGGGCTATCAAGCCGATTTGATTAAGTAATATTTCAATCAGGTCGATATTTATCAATATCGATTCAGGGCTGTATTGCGGCAGAGCAATAATGACATATCCGCAATTGCTCCGTTCGGTCGCCAATTGTGCAGCAATCACACTGCAATCATCTGCGCCGGTCACGACCGGCTCAGCACCGTCGTCAATCTTAGCGCAAAGCTCTTTCAAGAATGACTCGCTGATGTTCAGCTTGGCAAATTCTTCCGGGTCGCTGGGCCAGTTATTGCCTTCCCTGTCCATAATTACTATTGTAGCCCCTCCCTCGGGCAAAACTTCAAAAATCTGCCGTGCAATCTGCTCAGTTAGCATAAAGCCAGGTGAAGACAACGATTTATACATATCCATTCGACCGGCTCCTTACTTCGATTGTTGAATAACGCTACCAGCGAAAACTTCGGTATAATTACACGGCAACTTTCTTAGCAGTAATATTTTGGCTTAATTCTGCCAAAAAACATTCCACACCAGCTGGGTATGTGTGTAGCCTGAAAATACGCTTTCTTAGCCTCAAAACGGCGCCTATTAACAAATCGAGATGTTTATTCCCGTTTTCTGAGAGCACGGAAAACCCCAATAAACGCCCAGAAACGTTGGTTTACGCTAAACACACACCTGACCGAGTTGGTGCGGGATGGAGTTTGAAAGTGTGTTTATAGGACGCGGCAGACACGCTGCCTGAATGTGGATATTAGGTATAAATTTAGTAATTAAAGCATCGACTTCAGCCTGGCCATCGGGAACCTTCTCCCCGGACAGTCAGTTACTCGCGCTCCCGGAGTGGTCTTATGACCATAAATTCGATTCTTCGAAATTCCATACCGCTTTTGTAGAAAGCGAATCAATCTCAAAAGGGACTGCATCTGTTGTTTCGTAGGTCCAGTGCGATTGAAATCACCAACAAGGCAAATCCCTATCCCATCTCTATTGGCCCAATTGTTGGCCGTTCCTCCACAATGAGCGCCGGGAATCTGCTTTCGCCAGCGAAACGTGACCTCAACCTCGCCGTCACCGCTGTCTGTGCCGTTGCCTATAACAAAATCGTAGCCAACCCCTTCCCAATGCTTCCATTCCCTATGCCATTTGTCAAATATAGCTGCATTTCCCTTTTCTGTCGCTGAGTGATGTATCACTATAGCAACCCACTTTTTTTCCAACTGCGAAGGTGGTAACCAGCCTCTTGGTACATTTCTATAAGCATTTCCTCGGCTTTGTTTCGGACTTACAACCTTCGGCGGAATAAGTACGGACTTAGAGCCGGAGCTATGTACAATCTCCGGCATCGGCTCGTCATTGGATGCACAACCGCCTAAAACAAACAAACAACTGAAAAAAATAAAAACTCTGCTAAACATACTTTTCTCGATTTCGCCGTTAAGGGACCACTTTTGATTATACCTGTGTTTGGTCACCCCTTTTTGCCAGAGGTGGTTTTTCCTTATATCTGACCATATACAAACCATTGCCTCGTTCGGTGAATTTAACCACATCCATATACGAGTTTATAAGCAGCAATCCTCTGCCCCCGGGCTTGTAAAGACTCTCGCCGAATCGCGGATCTGCTACTGCTTCCGGTTCAAAGCCCTCCCCTTCGTCCGTCACGGAAATTTCAATTTTATCTGAACCAACAGAATAGTCGATTTTAACCTCTTTGGTGGGGTCCATTTTATTACCGTGCTTGACGGCATTGAGAAAAGCCTCCTCCAGGGCCAAATGAACCGCAAAAATATCATCTTTGTCGAAACCGTTGGCTTTGAGCTTAGAAAGGATCTGCTTGCACACCTTTTCAATAGTAGAGGGCCTGCTTTTCACAACTATTGAGCGATTGATTGTTGCTTTTGATACCATAAGCGAAACAACCCGGCACCAATTGTCCTCTGCTGTAAGTCCACGGCATTGACCGGATGTAAATAAGCCTGCCCGCCGACTCAATTGGTGCTTGGCGCCTAATTAGCTTAAGATAAATCCTCGACCGCACTTTCGACATCTTTATAAATATCGAAGGTTTTAGTCAGCCTTGTTATTTTGAAAATTTCGAATATCTTTGGGGTTATATTACAAAGTTTTAGTTGGCCATCGTGTTCGTAAATCCTCTTGCTAAGCCTTATTAAAAGTCCCAAAACAGCAGACGACAAAAACTGGACGTTGCCAAAATCCAAAATCAGCTTTATTCGCTCCGTTTGCTCAACAACTGACATAATCGAATCCTGAAGCGCCTTAATGTCACTTTCTTCGAGGATTTTTTCGTCCGTAAAACTAATTATCGTCGCTTTCTTGGCATACTCAACACTTATTCTTGGCTTAATCTCAGCCATAGTAAACTCCCTAACAAAACCATAAACAAAACTGTCCGAAAATCCTATGTTAGAACACCACAGATGTCAAGTCTTTTGCATGTTGAGCCATTTTTTTGGGGGGTTGTAAGCATTTTCACTCGAACTCAAAGGCCGAATCCGATCTGGGATTTTGAAATTGGGTTTGATTGGCTTTGTTTTCTTCGAGTCTGAAGGTGTGCTTCATTTTCATAATCCCCTTGTGAAAAACGGTTTGCGTTCATTAGTACCCCCAGGAAATTGGGTTTGTTTTGCATAAAAGTAGTCAAATTCGACGTTGATTTCTCCACTAATTACGGCCTGACAGGATAACAGGAGCGACTCCTGATTTGCGATACCCGCTTTCGCGGGCACAAGTTTGCTATTGGCTGTTGCCGATTGACCATGAACTACGAACCCTTTATTAGTGTGATTCTAATCCATTACTTGAATATATATTATACATCGGCAGGTTGGGCGTAAAGCATATTCTTAAAAAAACTCCGAGACTCCTCACTGGGCAACGTATGCGTGTTTGCCAACCTCGTGCATTCAGTTCTTTTTGTTGTGTTTCTACACAGCGTTTGGGAACCGTTTTCTTCGTCAAACTCACAAATACTTAAACATCCCTAATATTGCCAAGTAAAAAAGAGAGAACAACTTGTATCGGTAATGGAAATTCTGGAGAGAATCCGAAGCGAAAAAGCTCAGAGTGCCTCAAAATAATATGCGTTTCTTCCCTTTGGCAGATCACCTGCCGGTTTGTGGAGGGATTCTTATTACGATTTCACTCCGAAGCTATCGAGATGATGTGAAGAAAAACTACCGGATGAGAAGTAATCGTTTGCAGCCCTGCCAGTGCAGGACCAAGTCGGCGGATACCAGAACAACCGCTGACTAATCGTGGGGGGTAGAGCCAATCACGCTACTTCCTCTTCCATTTCACGTGGTACTTCTTCCCGGTGCAATGGCACTTGTATTCGACCTCGTTGCACCTGTTTATGACTCCTCCAGGAGGTCCATCCTTTTCGTGGATACTGATTATCCTGGCGTTATCCGGGATTCCCTTTTATCACCTTGACAGTACCCCCGCCAGGACATATGATGAACTTTGACATTTCTGTAGCTCCTTTCTTATTCCGAACTTCTACTTATATGGTTTCCAGATAAAGCCCATTTCTTTCTTACAGCACGACCATTTCGGTATTTGAAGGTTCTACTTCGCCTGTATTGTTGACGGCGATGATGCGGTATTCGAGTTCTTTTGCCTTCGGCTGTTCAACTAATTGTGGTTATTTTACTTAACATCCCTGAAATAAACAACTTATATTATTTTATTCAATCGTTATAAGACTTTTGCTAATTTACTTTGCGACAGGTAAAACTTCATTTGCGACATATTAAGCCTTATTTATTACGGATAACGCTTTATCTACGATAGATTAAACTTCATATATGGCATATCACACTTCTACAAAGACTTATGACAGTTTTCGACGCCGTCCAACTTTCTCCGATAACAGTTTAAGAATACTGACTTTTGGATTTAACGCTTTAAGGCAACAGCATGTATCCGTATAATGTTACTGCCATTGTGCAGGATAGGGCAACGCTGGAGCGAGGCGAGCGTCACAATGGCGGCATACAGCGTGGGGCGGCACCCGAAGATGTTCCGCCCACTTATGATTATGCTGGTGCCTCTAATGCGGTAAATCCCAGCCGCGAAGCGGTTGTTCTTTTACGAACTTTTTGGGTATTGGAGTTGATATCAAAACCTGTTTGGTTACGGCTCAGCCGATTAGGAGAAAAGGTAGTATATAAGAGCACAAAGCAACTTTTGCCTTGTACACCTACAAATTAGGAACTTACCAAATGAAAATCAGCGAATTTCAACGTTTAATTTCCAAAAAATACGAAAAGCGAGACCGGCAAAGAGGCGTCCCCGCCACGTTTATGTGGTTTATCGAAGAGGTCGGAGAGCTCGCTACCGCCCTCATGTCTGAGGACCAAAAAAATAAAGAGGAGGAATTTGCCGATGTCTTTGCCTGGCTCTGCACGCTGGCGAACATAAGCGATGTTGATTTGGAAAACGCCTGCGCCAAATATACCGGCAATAACGTCAAAGGTTTCAAACCTAAATGACAGATGGCAGCAGGTTCGAGTTTCCGGGCTCAGAAAAAAACTGAAAATTCAAAACCCATACGTTCACTTCTAACAGTCGAACTCAAAACTAAATTCGCTGTTGCTCGTCACCGACTTCGTCGGGATGTTGAATTCCTGTATCTCTGCCGGCCGCCGCCAAAGCTCGGTAAAAACACCAGCCCAGGCCGCCTATGATGATCAGGAACACAACCAGAAGAATGATATAAGAAACGCCGCTCAATTTGTCGCGAATCGGTGCCGTCGTTTCCTCAATTTCCGTCCCATCCGCCAGGCCAATCAGGATTATTGCAATAGATGCGCTTATGTCCATAGCTGCCATTATCCCCGCCCATCTTGCCAGCCAGGATGCCTGGCTCGTGGAAGTATGGTGCTTATCCAGAACATAATTGCTCAACAGCATCGCAACCACGCCGCCGGCCAGCGACAGCCAAAGAATCACTTGTTTTGCCGCCTGCGGCATTGGGACAGTAAACCAAAGAACGAGCAAAACTGCAATGCCCGACGCCGCAAAAAACGCGATTGCCCCTTCACGTCTCCCCCCGACGACCAGGCTCTGCTCAGGCCGTTCCTGCTCTCTGATGTCCTTCCGGCCCTTGACCAGGCTCAAAATAATAGCCACGACAGGCACCAACGCTACAACCCCCAGCCCAACGCAGTTTGGCAATATCCAGTCACCTTCCGGCGTCCGCAAGAATCCTTCCCCACGGATATCGTCAAAAAGCTGCCAGAAGAAAAGTGCGCCAAGAAAAACAGGAATCACCAGGCGTATAAGATAGTCCCACCACTTGCCCAATTTCCAGTCGCTTCGGCTGTTGGCGTGGCGCCGCAGCGTCCCAATCCGCCACAGCCAGCCTAAAACCACACACTCCAGCAGCCCCATAAACGCTATACCCCAGGTGCCGTTGACAAAACCGTCGATGGTGCCAAGCCAGTTAAATCCTCCCTCCGTGATATAAATCAGACCGAACAGAAATCCCACAACGCTCATCACGGGCAGAACAATGCTCCTGCGCCATCCGGTCTTATCGACAATACTGGCCAGAATTGCTTCGGTCATTGAAAAGGCCGAGTCAACCCCCAACGTTACAAGTGCAAAGAAGAAAACAAAGCTGAACCACGCCGAATAAGGCAGTTGCGCAAGTGCATACGGAAACGCCACAAATGCCAGTGAGGGACCCGTTTCCGCCACTTGTTCGACCGCAACCGGATTGTCCCCAAGCTGGGTCACAAAAGCCATTCCACCTAAAGTCGCAAACACCGCCAGCCCCGCCACAAAACTCGTCGCAAAATCCGCAATACTGATGATGGCCGCATTGTTATTAATATCGCTTTTTCTGTGAAGGAAGCTCGCATACGTAATCATAATACCATAAGCAAGACTCAACGAAAAGAACACCTGCCCGAACGCGTATCGCCACGTTATAGGCTTCGCCAGCTCGGACCACACGGGGTCGAGATAATATGTCAGGCCCTGCATGCTGCCTTCGAGGGTCAGGCCGCGCACCGTAAGGATCAGCAGCATCAGCCACGGCAGCGGAACTGTGAGCCAGACGATTTTACCAACTAAGCGCACACCCTTAAAAATACAAAAGTACATCGCCGTCCAGGTAATGATCAGCGGTAAGATTATGTTCCAACGAATAGCGCCCAGATTCGGGCCTTCTATCTTGCCCAGATATGCGTCATTGAAGAAACTCTTGGCCTTCTCAACACCTTCTATCCCCTCACCCGCCCAGGGCAGCTCCCCACCGTTAAAAATCCCGACGATGCTGTACCACAGGAAGCTGAAACAATACGCTAAAATCACCGGGTAATAAGTGACTATTACAAAAGCCAGAAGAATCCCCCACCAGCCGACCATCTCAAAACGCCTATGCCCCCGTTTCAAAGCATCAGGCGCCGCCCGCTGCGTATAATGGCCTATACTGAATTCAAGAACCATTATGGGGATGCCAACTACAAGAAGAGCAATGATATACGGAATCAGAAACGCCCCGCCCCCATAGCTGTAGAGTTTATAAGGAAACCCCCACAGATTACC
>JAIVYN010000206.1:0-6685 GCA_048635425.1 Candidatus Aegiribacteria sp. | reverse complement strand
AGAACGATATGTGCCAAAACCCGGCGACTACGACATAGTTTTGTCACCCCGATATGAAAAGGACATGAGTAAAAATGCGATTAATACTATGGCTAAGCAATGTGATGTAAAATTGTCGAGTAAAAAATTAGAGATATACTTAACTGCCGACCAGATAAGGTGGGCAAAAAACAAGATAGATCCCACCAAGCTGTATATTGCGTTTCATACTGGTCGGGCATGGAAGAGCAAGGAGTGGTCGATCGATAAATTTAAAGAGGTAGCACAACATTATTTGAACAAGGGGTATGGTATTGTAGAACTCGGTGACAAGCAGACTAAATATATGGCTCTTGGGGATGACCGCCGTGGCTGCTCGATCAAACAAACAGCGGCCCTGATTCAAGAATGCTCTATATTTGTTGGGATAGATTCAGGCTGTGCCCACTTGGCCAAAGCAGTTGGTGTACCAGCTTGTGTGATATATGGCAGTGTCGATCCTTCTACGGCAGCCTCTGATGCCGTCGAGTATCCTATTCGAATTGAAGATCTTGAATGTAAGGGTTGTAGAGGCAGGACAAGCGCAGAGTGGGTCGATTGTTGCAAACCAGAGGTGTATTGCCTTACCCGGATTACGCCAGAGATGGTTATTGAGACTGTCGATAAGTGTATTTCTAAAGAGTTAGATGCAAAAGAAAATAAAAAATAAAGTAAAATTGATACAATACAGAGAGGAGGACACATGACTTATCCAAAATTTGGTGCCGCAGGCACCATAGAAGAAGAAACAAAGTCTTATGCAACCGAGGAGTTGGAGTATCGTGACGGCTTTAATACGGAGATCTTTGACCTAAAGCATACAGATACTTTGAACAGAGCAAACCCGAGTCATTGTGCTGGTACTTATGGAATAGGAAAATCGGATGATGCAGAGAAAAACTCTTTGCTTGTACCCCTTGATACGGTAGTGCTTTCAGAGGAAGAAGAGGTAACCGAACCTCACTCAAGGGCAACGCAACCTGGAGAAAGTCCATCGTTGGGAGATAAGCTGACATATACAGACGGCTTAATCTTTCATCGGTTGCGACAGACCCTGACAATTAATGGACGGGGTGATCCGCCGGCAGGTCTCGGTATAGCAAATAGAGGTGATACTTATGGTAGCACAATCACCCTGAAACCGGCAGTCCATGGAACGGCAGGCCCTATAATTACGGGGTCCGGTTTTTATTTGCGAAGGGTTGAAATTTCAGACAGCAACACTGAATGGCAAAAGTTTATGCTTGAACTGGTTAAGTATTTACCTAACAATGCAGCAGACGCAGAAAACAACATGCTTGATCCTGAATTGTTTACAATCAGCGAGCTGGATGCGATTAGCGCGTGGTATAAACTCAGCCGGACAATCACATTGAATGGAGAAGGCGCGGCTAATGTAGAAGAAACAGCAGAAATTTATGATGATATAGCGACTCCTTAACCATTCAGGAGCTAATAGATAATCCCGAAAAACGATTAGAGATGGGACGAAACGCTCACCAGTAATAGTAAGTAAGTTAGTATGATTTGCCAACAAAAAGGAATTATGTAGATATGAGCAAAATGGATTCAATAAAATTTTATGGCGGATTGTAGAACCCGTCGAACATGAGAACTTTTTGTAAAAAAGGAGATATCTTATGCCTGGCAATGTGGAACTAATATTGGAAACATTCCAGAAAATCAACGATAGCGTAAATGCTGGATTTAAAACGGTCTATGGAAAAATAGATGATTATAACAAAAACTGCAATAAAAAATATGAGGAATGTGATGACAGAGTGGTTGAAATTGAAAAGCATCTGGCTGTCAAGAAGGCCCTCTGTAAAAAGAAAAAAGAGGCTGAAAAAGAAACAAAAGATTTCTGGACGCCTGTTACCCGTGCAGTTATTATTTTTGGTGTATTAGCGTTATTAGCCATTGCCGGAAAGCTACTTATTTTTGGAATCAGCCTTCAATGAGTCAAAAAATGCAGAAAATATTTGAACAGGCTCAACAGCTTGTGAATAAAGCGCAAGCGATTGTTGATGCATTATCTCTTCATATTCCTGGGCCTTGTAGTCAACATAAAATGCCACTTAGCAATATTGCATGTGACATAGCAACTCTGACGCGAAATTCCAATATATTGTGGGCTGACATAAACAAAGAAGTGAGGAGACCTTGATATGAAAAAACCTGTAATTGTTGTTATAGATCCTGGCCATGGAGGAGAAGATAACGGCGCTGTGTGGAGCTATGCTGAAGAAGATGACATCAATCTATCTGTAGCATATCTTCTACGTTGTGAGCTCCGTTATCGAGGTTACGAGGCACGACTGACCCGGGAACGAGATAAGTATGTGTCATTATCTGAACGTGTTCAATTCGCGGAAACAGT
The DNA here is from genome assembly GCA_048635425.1 of Candidatus Aegiribacteria sp. GTDB lineage: Bacteria > Planctomycetota > Phycisphaerae > Sedimentisphaerales > Anaerobacaceae > NIOZ-UU13. Next base: position 4,287 of record JAIVYN010000206.1, on the reverse strand, counting down.
CCAGGCCGATCTCTTTTTATCAATACATTGCGATGCGTACCACAAGGTCACAGCGCGAGGTATGTCAACGCATATATACCCTAACTGTTCTCAAAGAACGAGAGACCTTGCTGAAAGCATACAGGCTGTTTTAATAAGTAGATTCCCGGCACATATAAACCGAGGAATAAGGCAGTCAAATTTCTATGTTTTGAGAAAGACAACGATGCCGGCAGTTCTGATCGAGTGTGAATTTTTATCAAATCCTGAAACAAGAAAATTTTTGCGTGAACCGGAAAATCAATTAGGCTTAGCACAGGCAATTGCAAGCGGGATGGATCCATTATTTAATTGAAAAACATTTAAAGAGTGTATGGATATTAAAAAACATCAATATTTTTAACTTAACGGTAAAGGAGATTTTAAGATGAAGAAGAAATTAATAGGTTTAGGAATGGTGGTTGTATTTTTACTTTGTGGTTGTGCTTCAATGTCTCAGACGACAGATGATTATATTGTCAACATTGAAATAGCCAAAGAGAATGCTGTCAAGATTGCTACGATCTCCGAATTCAAAACATGCTTTATTCGGGCCTGTTTAGGAGGTCATATTGATAAATTGCCGTATGAAATGGTTATAACCTTGGGGGCAATCGATGAATTGTTAAAGGAAATCGGAGTAGATTATGATGCAATGACCGATTGCCAAAAAGGACAAATCTTGGGATTATGGACACGGTTAGGGACTTTGGGGTTTTTAGAAATTGTTGAAGAAATTAATCCGGGAGTCTTGGCGGATTTATTATAAGGAGGAATAAAGTGATTAAACTAGCAAAATTATTTTTAAAAGTAGCCGAAAAGAAAAATGTTATTGGATTTTCTAATATTATCCGACCTAACATCGGCTACGGTGACCTGGCTTGTTACGGCAATCCAGTGATGAAAACGCCGCGGATCGACCGGCTCGCTGCCGAAGGAGTTCGTTGCACTGACTTCTACATTGGCTCGCCGTCTTGCATGCCCTCTCGTGGGGCCTTGCTCACCGGTCGGCATCCGCTCCGCAACGGTTTGAACGAACAGCTCTGGAAGATCGATGAACGTCAGCAGGTCGCACTGCCGCAGACCGAGGTGGTCCTGCCTCGTTATCTCGCCAAAGCCGGCTACATCAGCGGCTGCTTCGGCAAATGGAACCTCGGCTTTGCCCCCGGCAGCCGGCCGACGGATCGTGGCTTCAATGAATACTTCGGCAATATCTCAGGTAACTGTGACTATTACACGTATATCTACAACGGCCGCAACGACCTCTACCGCAATACCGAGCCCGCAAAGGCCAATGGTTATAGCACCTTCGTCTTTGCCGATGCGGCGTGTGAGTTCATCGAACGGAACAAGGATAGGCCGTTCTTATGTTACGTTCCATTCAACGCCGCCCACTTCCCGAATCCGAAAAACAAGCCACCCGGCACGCCTTGTTTGTGGCAGGCCCCGGATGAAGCATTTGCAAGCTACGGCTACTCGCCGAAAACACTCGATGAACGCAAGCGTTACCGGGCCGTGGTCGCAGCGTTGGACGATGGTGTAGGCCGTGTTCTCGATAAGCTCGACCGATTGAAGTTGACTGAGAAAACAATTGTCATCCTGCTTTCTGACAACGGGGCTTTTCTCATTCCGGCGCGTGGGCTGGAATGTGCGTCTAATATGCCGCTGCGAGCTGGAGGAACAACACTTTGGGAAGGCGGCATCCGGGTACCGTGCATCGTTCGCTGGCCCGGGCGCATAAAGCCGGGAACGGTTTGTCGTGAGCCTCTCGTCAGCATGGACATCGTTCCAATGGTGCTCCATGCCGCGGGTCTGGCTCTTCCAGCCGACCGTGTGCTCGATGGCAAGGACCCAACAGCCGCATTGGCTGGTCGGGCTCCCTCGCCCCACACCTATCTCTACTGGCGGTGGGGCACAAATAGTGCTGCGATTCGGAAGGGCCGATACAAACTTATCCGCGAACGCTATAGTACCAACCAGGAATGGCAGCTCTTTGACCTGCAAACCGACATTGGCGAAACTGCTAATCTCCTCGCTTCACGACCAGAACTGGCTGAACACCTCAAAGCTGAGTACGAGCGTTGGGAAAAGGAGGCAACGAGCGGACGTTGAGGTTTATCGTGATACCACAAACGTGGATCGCACACAGGGATATAAAAATAAAGAGATTTTCCTTGACGGGAAGGTAGATAATTTGGTATAAACAAGATTTAGTGCATCTGTGGATATTGATATTCCAGTGAGTAAATTCCAGGTAATTGTACAGCTAATATCAGGATTTTGAAGGAAGGAGGTATTGGCAAGTCGAAAAACTCATCCCTCTGCAGATGATGTAGTAAGTTCGAAAATTATTGTTGGTCGTTTTGTTTGTTGAAGACAATCCCGAGAGGTCGGGACTTTGGTGTGTGGCCAAAGCATGATTCATAATTATTTAAAATCTTTTAAGGAGGGCTAATTATGTGCAGGAAAATGATTCTTTTTGTTTTGGTACTGGCTCTGGCCGGTACAAATGTCGTCTTTGGCGGAATGGTCGTAGAAGTCGGAATCATTAGTGGTAATGATGCTGTCGAAGAAGAGCCGTCAGGGAATATGTATATGACCAGCAGTGACCTGGAGTTCCTTGATGATGGCGGTGTACAAACAATAGGTCTGCGCTTTGTGAATGTCGAGGTCCCTAATGGTGCCAAGGTGATTGACGCGTATATTGTGTTCACGGTGGATGAGACAGAAAGCCCCGAAGCCGTTAATATTATCATCGAGGGTGAGCTGATTCCCGACGCCCCTACGTTTGCCGCCATTGATTATAATGTTACTGAAAGGACAAGAACCACGGCGCAGGTAGAGTGGAATCCGCCCGATTGGCCTACAGTAGGTGAAAAACAACAGACGTCGGATATATCCGCTGTCATTACCGAGATAATCAACCAGGATAGCTGGGCTTCCGGCAATGCCCTGGCAATAATAATTAGCGACAACCCCGACAATCCGTCCCAAAGCCATCGAACTGCTGTGTCTGGAACAGGGAGCAATGGGCCGTTGCTGCATATAGAATTTACGGCGAAACGTGCTATAGCACCCGACCCGGCGGATGGTGTCTATATTGATGATACATGGACGAACCTTAGCTGGGTGGGGGGAGAGACTGCAACCTCGCACGATGTGTATTTCAGTGACAATTTTGACGATGTGGACGCCCGTGCCGAGAGCGCGTTCCAGGGCAACCAGGGCGGGACGTCTTTTATCGTCGGCTTTCCCGGATTTCCTTATCCCGATGGTCTGGTTCCAGGCACTACTTACTACTGGTGTATCGACGAGATTGAGGCCGACGGTACTACAAAACACGAAGGCAAAGTATGGAGCTTTACAGTTCCACCTAAGACCGCCTATGGATCCGACCCGGCTGATGGTGCCGAGTCGGTAGACCCGGATGTGAAGCTTAGCTGGACGGCAGGTTTCGGTACGGTACTGCACTATGTGTACTTCGGTGAGAATTTTGACGATGTGAATAATGCCACCGGAGGAGTTCCTATGGGACTTATGACCTATACTCCCGGCACACTTAAATTGGCCAAGACTTACTATTGGCGGATCGATGAGTTCGATGCCATCGCCACGTATAAAGGCGACGTCTGGAGCTTTACTACTCAGGGCGCCGTCGGCAGCCCGGACCCGTCTAATGGCGCTGTGGATGTAAAGCAAACACAGATTATTACCTGGTCACCGGGAATCTATGCTGTTTCGCATCAGGTCTATTTCGGCGCTGATGAGGACGCCGTGAAAAATGCCGATACCGGCTCACCGGAGTATAAAGGCACAGGAGACCTTGGTTCCCAGAGCTATGAACCCGGAAAACTTGAGTGGAATACTACCTACTATTGGCGTATTGACGAGGCCAATAACGTCAATCCCGACAGTCCGTGGACAGGAAATGTCTGGAGCTTTACGACCGCCAACTTCCTTGTCGTAGACGATTTCGAGTCCTACAATGACCTTGAACCCGATGACCCCGAAAGCAACAGGATATTTAACGTGTGGATAGACGGATATGACGACCCGGCAAACGGTTCTTTAGTTGGTTATGAGACTCCTCCTTTTGCAGAGCAAACTATCGTTCACGGAGGCAACCAGTCGATGCCACTTTACTACGACAACAGTGTTGGGTACTCTGAGGCGACTTTGACGTTGACTTATCCGCGTGACTGGACGGAGAAAGGTGTAAACACACTGACAATTTGGTTCAGAGGCGATTCGGATAATGCTGCCGAGACG
>JAIVYN010000205.1:0-6590 GCA_048635425.1 Candidatus Aegiribacteria sp. | reverse complement strand
CAGCCCAGCACTCCAGTGACGGCGTCAACTGGGAAGACATGGTTGAAGCAGCTAATCCTCAGGAGCAGTCCTTCAGGAATATTCTGATGAATCAGAACGTCTACATAGGTTTGGCATTGACCAGTCATAGCTCTGGTGTGGTCTGCAAGGCTGAATTCTCCAATGTCCAGACGACCGGCACGGTTACTCCGATGATGTGGACGCAAGAGGCCATCGGTGTCACTATGGCCGCTAACGACCCTGAGCCGATGTATGTTGCTCTCAATGGCAGCGCAGTGGTCTTTCACGATAATCCCAATGCGGCATTGATAGACACCTGGACCCAATGGAATATCGACCTGCAGGCATTTGCAGACCAGGGCGTGAACCTGGCCAATGTCAATACTATTGCCATTGGTTTCGGCGACAAGAAGAATCCACAGCCCAGCGGTTCAGGTACGGCGTACTTTGATGACATTCGGCTGCAGCGGTAGGCTACGGAACCAGAAGCCGCAAGTGGCAATTAGCTGCCCACGGTGATGGACAACAGAGAGATGGATTTGCACGAATTCGGGGCCTATACCGAATTATTCGGTATAGGCCCCTTTTCTATTGGTTATTAAGAGCCTATCCGAATAACCTTTCATCCTTAGTCATTCTGAGGCGAAGCCGAAGAATCTGGCCAACGAAGAGGAGATTCTTCACTTCGCTGCGCTCCGTTCAGACCTGTCCTTGAGCAAAGCGAAGGAATGACAGGCGAGAGCGAATAGTTATTCGGATAGGCTCTAAATATTATGGGGCTAAAGGGTGACAAAAAGATCCAGATAAATTTAGCAGGAAAATCACAAAATAGTTTGAAGAAAATCGTGGTTTAGAGTGTATATTACTATGAAAACAATGTAAAAGATTCTTCTTTTAAATTGAAAGAGTCTGCATTTGGAGCCAAAGCCAGTGACAAGCTTGTGCCAGGAAGAAATAACAGCAATGCGGCGTTGCCGGCGGGGCTCATCAGGGTCGTTTGAAGTTTTTGTGAACAGGTATATGAAAGACGCATATTTTATCGCGCTGGGGCTTGTGGGCAATCGCGAAGATGCGATGGACCTGTCGCAGGAGGCCTTTATTCGAGCATACCGGAATATACAACACCTCAAGCCCGACCGAAGGTTCTTCCCCTGGTTCTATCAAATATTGAAAAATCTGTGTATCAGCCATCTAAGAAAAAGAAGGTACAGGCAGACAAGCTCTCTCGATGGCGAGAATTGCCCGGAGCCGGCAGCTACGACGGATTACTTTTCGCCGGAGGTTGTGGCCGGAAGAAACGAGCTCAAAGACAAAGTTTGGCAGGCAATCGGTAAGCTGGACGATAAGCATCGCGAAGTGATTATATTGCGACACTTTCAAAACATGTCATACGAACAAATCGCCGAGGCCCTTTATTGTAATAAAGGCACTGTTACGAGCAGGTTGTACTACGCCCGTAAGAAGCTGGAAGAATTATTAAGTACCGGGAAAGGAGGTAGCATAAATGACATGCCATGATTATAAAGACCTGATGATGGGCTACCTGGACAATGAATTGAGTGACGAACAGAAACGTCAATTCGAAGAGCATTTGGCCGGATGCTCTGAATGTAAGGATGAGCTGGAGGAGTTCAGGAAACTTAAAGCTATTACCGATGAGGTAACGTTGGTTGAGCCTGAGGACAAGATATGGCAGGACTACTGGGACGGCATCTATAACCGAATCGAGCGCAGCATTGGCTGGATTGTGTTTTCAGTGGCCGCTATCCTGCTGACAATCTACGGCGGATTCAAGCTGATAGAAGAGCTCATCAAAGATGAAACAATTGGTATGCTTCTTAAAATTGGGCTGCTGGCACTTATAGTGGGGCTGGCGATCCTGTTTGTCTCGGTGCTGCGTGAGAGACTTTATTTCTGGCAAAGAGACCGCTATAAAAATGTAAGGAGGTAAGACAATGCTTTTATCCACGACAGATACGATTGAAGACAGGAAGATTGTAAAGAATCTGGGACTTGTCAAAGGTAATACCATTAGAGCTCGGCACATCGGCAGAGATATTATGGCGATACTTCGCAACATAGTTGGAGGTGAAATAACCGACTATACAAAGATGATGGCTGAGTCCAGAGAACAGGCTATTGACAGGATGATAGAGGACGCTCAAAAACTCGGAGCTAATGCGGTGTTAAAAGTGAGTTTTTCTACATCAATGATAATGCAAAACGCATCGGAGATTTTGGCTTACGGCACGGCTGTAGTCGTGGAATAACATTCGCCCGGCTACATCTTATGTCTTGGAGCAAAGCGATATGAGAAATAAAAGCGCTTTTATAATTGGAATTTTTGTGGCTTTGATACTGATTACCGCGCTATCGACCCTTAGCAAGGGCGCAGAAACGGAAGATATCGAAGGTGATTGGATGGGGACCTTGAAGGTCTCTGTAGTAGAGCTGAGGATAGTGTTCAAGATTAACGCAAACGCAGATGGGACACTTGCTGCCACTATGGACAGCCCTGACCAGGGGGCCGAGAACATATCAGTGAGCAAAGTTACCTTCGAGAATGGCAGATTGTATCTGGAGTCGAAAGTCGTCCAGGGAACCTATGAGGGTCAGATAAAAGAGGATGGTTCTATCGAAGGCAAATGGCAACAAGGTGGAATTTCTTTCCCGCTTCCGCTCAAACGCATTGATGAAGCTCCCAAACTGCATCGTCCTCAGGAACCAAAGAAACCGTATCCTTACATTGAAGAAGAAGTAACTTACGAAAACGAGAAAGCTGGTATTAAGCTGGCCGGCACACTTACACTTCCTCATTCTGAGGGCCCATTCCCAGCAGTGATACTTATCACGGGCTCGGGCGGCCAGGACCGGAATGAAACAGTCTTTGGTCATCGCCCCTTCCTGGTTTTGGCTGATTATCTTACGCGCAAGGGGATAGCTGTTTTGCGCGTTGATGACCGCGGAGTAGGAGGCTCAACAGGAAATCTTTTAGAATCAACAAGTGAGGATTTCGCAGGCGATGTGCTTACCGGAGTAAATTATCTCAAGAGTCGTAAGGAGGTCAATCCCAAAAAGATAGGTCTTATCGGCCACAGCGAGGGAGGGATTATTGCCCCAATAGCGGCTGTTCGATCATCTGATGTTGCTTTCATCGTGTTGATGGCTGGGACAGGCTTGACCGGAGAGGAAATTATCTATTTACAAAGTGACCTTATACTAAAAACTGTTGGGACAAGTGATAAGATATTGGCTATACAGCGCACCAGCTCAGAACAGATATTCGAGATACTCAAACACGAGAAGGATAATACAGTCGCTGAGAAGAAAATCCGCAACATAATGAACGATATTCTTGGAAAAATTAGCAAAGAGGAAAAAGACGCGCTGGGCGCATCCGAGGCAACCATCGAAATTCAGCTCAAGATGTTACTATCTCGGTGGTGCCGCTTCTTCCTGACATACGACCCGAAAACAGCTCTAATGAAAGTCAAATGCCCGGTGCTTGCAATAAACGGCCAGTTAGATCTTCAAGTTCCGCCTAAAGAGAACCTATCCGCTATTGAAGAGGCACTGAAGACCGGAGGCAATACTAACTATACGATCCAGGAATTACCGAAGCACAATCATCTGTTTCAGAGGGCTCAAACCGGGGCAATCTCAGAATATGCCAAGATTGAAGAGACCATCTCACCGATTGCTCTTAAGGCAATTACGCAGTGGATTTTGAAGCAAACCAGCCGAGCTAACAAATGAGTTACCCAAGATAAGCAGAATTGAAGGGAGACCAAATGGATACGATTAAAGATTTTCTAAGGCCCGAAATAATATGGTTCCTGATAGGGCTTGCACTTCTCATTATGGAGTTTGTGCTGCCCGGGCTAATCATCGCTTTCTTCGGTGTCGGGGCCTGGATAGTGGCGCTTGTCTGCCTGATTACAGACATCGGGATAAATACTCAATTGACAATATTCATACTCTCCTCTGTTCTTTCGCTGATGTGCCTGCGAAAATGGCTTAAAGGAGTATTCTTAGGGCACGCTGTTTCCAAACAGAACCCGGCCGAGAACCTTGAAGAATTTGTAGGTCAGAAAGCAGTTGTGAAGGAAAAAATTACACCGAATGCCGGCGGGAAGGTGGAATTTCACGGCACAAACTGGTTGGCTGAAGCAGATGAGGAAATCGCAGAGGGAACCGTTGTTGAGATTGTTGGGAAAGAAAATATAACACTTAAAGTAAAACCATTTTAGAAGAAAGGAGTTAGTTATGTTAGCTGCAATAGTAAACGCATATACAATTATTCTTGTTGGTGTACTGTTCTTTGCGTTACTCGTATTTTTCAAGACGATAAGGATTGTGCCTCAAAAAATGGCATATATCATCGAACGGCTCGGCAAGTACTCGACTACGCTCGAAGCAGGTTTTCATATACTTGTTCCGTTTCTTGACAAGGTTGCGTACAAACACACCTTAAAAGAACAGGCGGTTGATGTTGCACCACAACAGTGTATCACAAAGGACAATATCGCAGTCGAAGTTGACGGCATCCTGTATATGCAGGTTGTGGACCCCAAGAAGGCCTCCTACGGAATAAACAATTACCAGTTCGCATCCGCGCAATTAGCCCAAACAACTATGAGGAGCGTAATGGGTAAACTCGAGCTGGATAAGACCTTCGAGGAAAGGGAGACGGTAAATAGCGCGATTGTCGATGCCGTGGATAAGGCCTCGGACCCGTGGGGAGTTAAGGTAACGCGATATGAGGTAAAGAATATCCTGCCGCCCCAGAGCATCAAAGATGCAATGGAAAAACAAATGAGGGCTACGCGTGAAAAGCGGGCGACTATCGCCGAGTCGGAAGGCGACAGACAGGCAAAGATAAACAGAGCCGAGGGCGAAAAACAACGGATGATTGCGCAGTCCGAGGGCGAAAAACAAAAACGGATAAACGAGGCAGAAGGCCGGGCCGTCGAAATTCTAAAAGTTGCCGAGGCAACAGCGAACGGAATCAGAGAAATTGCCTCTGCGATAAATGAAAAAGGCGGTGTTAACGCGGTAAACCTGCGCATCGCCGAACAATACCTGAACGAATTCGGCAAGCTCGCAAAGACCAACAACTCGATTATAATCCCTTCGAATCTTTCCGACATTGCCGGGGTGATTAAGGCTGCCGCCTCGGTAATCAAAGACCAGACGGAAGTTAAGGCTGAGACCGGATAGACTTATTTGGAAAAACAACCTCGCTGACGTCACGACATGCAGGAATGCGTAAGGAATATCGAATCTCGAATATAGAACAAGGAATGCCGAACTGAGAAGGACAAAAAGCAGTGGTTGGTGTTATTTCCAGACCAAATACGCAGGAGAAATTGGAGATACTCAGTACTGATGCGCAGTATGATTTAGCGTGTGCGTGCAGTTGTAATAAGGAAGAAAGCCGAAAGCGCAGCAGTGACGGCAAATGGATATATCCGGTAACGCTTCCAAACGGGGGCAAGAGTGTCCTGTTTAAGACGCTGATTTCTAATGTGTGCACGAATGACTGCAAGTACTGTCCGCTCCGAGAGCAAATGGACGTTCGCCGGTGCAGTCTTAGGCCGGAGGAGACGGCAAAGGTATTTCTGGACTATTATAATCAGCGAAAAGTTTTTGGGCTGTTTTTAAGTTCGGGTGTCTTAGGCTCGGCTGATACGACAATGGACAGACTCAATGGTGTTGCAAGATTACTGCGAAAAAAGCACGGCTTTAGAGGGTACATTCACTTGAAGATTATTCCGGGGGCAAGCGATGCGGCTATAGAAGAGGCAGTTTCATTGTCCAGCGCAGTCTCACTGAATATTGAGACGCCGGGCGAAAAGAGACTGGAGAAAGTATCGAAGAAAAAAAGATATATTCAGGATATTATCGAGCCAATCAAGCTTATCAGCAGGCTGACCGGACGCGGTTCGAGATACCAAAGGGTCAAGCAGACAACGCAGTTTATCGTTGGGGCCGCCGGGGAACCGGATGCGGAAATCGTTAAGTATATGTACGGCCTGTACGAGCGGCTGAAGATGCACAGAGTATATTTCAGCGCTTATCAAAAGGGACTGGGTAACGAGTCTATAGCCGGTGAACAGGCCAGCCGGGAAAGACCGACGGATATTCTTATGCGGGAACATCGGCTGTATCAGGTGGATTTCCTGCTTCGCAAATACGGCTTCAAGAAGTCAGACATTGTTTTCGAGAAGAATGAAAATTTGTCTTTGACTATTGATCCTAAAGAAGCATGGGCGCTGAGACATCCTGAGGCGTTTCCTATAAATATAAATCGGGCATCGAGGTTTGCGCTATTGAGGGTGCCGGGGCTTGGGCCGGTAACGGTCAAGCGTATTCTGGAGCAGCGAAAAGCCGGAAAAATAAGGCATATCGAAGACGTGGGGAAGGCAGGCGTTAGGCTGAAAAAAGCGAAACAATACCTGACCTTTTGACGCTGGCTTGCCGGGGATTGGCCTGCATTAATTCATTCTTCTCTTCCTGAAGCCTCACGAAGGTTCTTGAGAAATCCTGGGTGAGGCTTCAGGAAGAGAAGAATGAATTAATGCAGGCCA
>JAIVYN010000204.1:0-6776 GCA_048635425.1 Candidatus Aegiribacteria sp. | reverse complement strand
TATACTTTGGCGCTGATAAAGATGCCGTGAAAAATGCCGATACCGGCTCACCGGAGTATAAAGGCACAAGGGACCTTGGTGCTGAGACTTATGACCCCGGAATGCTTGAGTGGGATACTGCTTACTACTGGAGGATTGATGAGGTCAATAACACCAATCCAGACAGTCCGTGGACAGGCATCCTCTGGAGTTTCACGACCGCCAACTTCCTTATCGTGGACGATTTCGAGTCCTACAACGACATTGACCCCCCTGACCCGGGGAGCAACAGGATATTTGATGCGTGGGTGGACGGTTATGAAATCCCGACAAATGGAGCTCTCGTTGGTAATGAGCTTCCTCCTTATGCCGAGCAAAGTATTGTTCACGGTGGCAGCCAGTCGATGCCGCTTTACTACGATAACAGTGTTGGTTATTCTGAGGCGACATTGACATTGACTTATCCGCGTGACTGGACCGAGAAAGGTGTAAACAAGTTGACGATCTGGTTCAGAGGCGATTCGGCTAACGCTGCCGAGACGTTGTATGTTGTTCTAAATGGCAGTGCAGTGGTCAATCACGATAATCCTAATGCAGCACAGATAGGCGCCTGGACGGCATGGAATATCGACCTGCAGGCCTTTGCCGATCAGGGCGTGAACCTGGCCAATGTCAATACGATTGCCCTTGGTCTTGGTAACAGGAATAATCCGGTTGCTGGTGGTTCAGGTACGATGTACTTTGATGATATTCGTCTGTATCCTCCGCCGCCGGAACCGGCACCGTAAGCCTGGGATTTAGGTAGCCCCCATTGCTTCTTGCCCGCCGCCCCGACTCGCGTCGAAAGACGCGGGGGCAGGCGAAACAAGATATGGGGGCGAAGAAATTGACCCCGTTAGATAACGTTGTATTTTTCATATCTAACGGGGTTGATATAGTAAATTTGCATCAATTTGGGGCCTATATCGAATCGATATAGGCCCCTTTTTCATTGGCTCCGCCAAAAGATGGCGGATCTGCGATATCGGTCATTGGGGGCCGGATCCCCGCTAACGGCTTGCGGGGACAAGGATTGCCGCGTTAGAAGTCGGCAACTCACTTCTTATGGGGGAAGGGAAAATTTTCAGAGTGGTAAACCCCCAGGCATATTTAACCGATACCTCAAATAAGTTTGTCTCTGGCAGGGAGCCGAGGGTCCTATAAACAAGGAGGTAAGTTCGAACCACAATTTGCCCTTATGGCCGGAGCCGAAAGGCCTTTCGGCCGGGCGGGAGTGAGCTATAGCATTTGATGTCACTATAAAGGAATATCTAAAAGAGATCGACGAGGCATCGCTGCTGAACGCAGAAGAGGAGCGCTCGTTAGGCAAACTGGTTTCCGAAGAAAACGACCAGTGGGCCAGGGAACAATTGGTGCGAAGTAATCTCAGGCTGGTCGTTAATATCGCGAAGAAATACGGCAGCCGGGGGATGAGTCTCGGCGACCTGATTGAAGAGGGTAATCTCGGCCTCATAAAAGCTGTTGATTACTTTGACCCAAACCGTGGGGTCCGTTTCAGCACCTATGCAGCGTGGTGGATAAAACAAAGCATCAAACGCGCCTTGCTGGAGAACGTTCAGCCGGTGCACATTCCCACCTATATGGTTGCATTAATAAATCAGTGGCGGCACACCACGGCCGGGCTGGAAAGCGAGCTCGGCAGAACATTGAGCGTTGACGAGATGGCTGAAATCATGCAGCTACCGTTGCGCAAGGCAAAGGTCATACATCGTATCGTCGATGTCCTTAGCTCTGTAAGTGAATCTTTTAGCAGCGATGTGTCGGACGAAGACCAAATGCTCGAAGCGATTTTAGAGGACCCAAATGCCTGCAAACCGGAGGATGTATTATCTGCGATTGAAGAAAAAGCAAAGGCTTTGAGATTGCTGAATGAAATCGACCCGAGAGAAGCGAACATTTTGAGGCTGCATTACGGTCTTGATGGAAACAAGCCCATGTCATTAAAAGAAATCGCTAAGGAATTAGGCCTGACACGAGAGAGGATTCGGCAGATTCGGCGCGATGCCCTTACCAAGCTTTACGAATATATGAACGAAGAGCAGTCCTGAATAACATCTCAATAAAACTTGCATTTCTCCGGAAATCTACTCATAATATTCAAACTAATCGGTTCTATATGTCATTCCCGCGTAAGCGGTGTATGTGTTTAGCCAGACAATGGCGCAAGCTATCCTGTGGCCTGAATCAGCAGATTCCAGGGAAGGAAAACAAATGACAAGCAAAGAAATTGACCTGAAAAGACACATTCGCAGCATACCCGACTGGCCAAAGAAGGGAATTTTATTTCGCGATATCACACCATTGTTAGCTGACCCGAAGGCGTTTGCAGCAGCGGTGGATGCCCTGTGCGCCGGTTTTACGGGTGTGGGCATCGAATATGTTGCTGCTGTGGAGGCCAGAGGATTTATATTTGGAGCGGCGGTTGCAGAGAAACTCGGAGCCGGCTTTGTGCCTATACGCAAGAAAGGCAAGCTGCCTTTTGAGACTGAAAGTATCACCTACGATTTGGAATACGGGACAGACACTTTGGAGGTGCATAGTGATGCCGTTGAAAACCAGGCTAAAGTTTTAATGGTTGACGATTTATTGGCAACGGGCGGAACAATGGCGGCGGCCTGCAAACTCATCGAAAAAATCGGTGGACAAGTTGTCGGGATAGTATTTCTCATAGAGCTTGCCGCACTGCGCGGAAGAGAAAAGATAAGCTACTATAACGTCAAATCAATTCTTTCATACTAACAGGGCCTGTCGCGGCGTGGCCGCGTCACGACGGGCAACCCGATGTGGTCGCTGACGCTCCATAGCTTTGGCGACGGAGCGTTGCCCCGGGCAGGCACATAGGCCTGCCCCTACATGCCTTTGCGTTTTCTGAGCAAATACAGGCTTCCGAGGCCGAGAATAGCAATCGACGCCGGCTCAGGAGTCACGAAGCTATCTGTTGTAATGTAAAGGTTGCCGATGTTAGCGAAGATACTTTCCCCTAAGTGCAAGGCCACGATGCTTGTTGCGGGAGCGTATTCGATGGGACCTCTATTTTCGAAAGTCAGGTCCTCAATCGTAGCGTCCGATGCTGCTGATGGTATTATGTTGCTGCCGGGAATATAAACCATATCGAAGAGCTGACTTCCTGCAAAAAGCTCCTCATCAAAGAATAATATCGCGATATTAGTTATAGGATTGTAGTAGGGAAGGTCGAAGTCTCTAAAAATCAGGCTGCTAAACATTGCACGAGATGTTGTTAGTATTTTGCCGTCGTTATTGCGAAGATAAACTATATTGAGAATGTCACTTACTGCAAATAAGTCTTTGTAATAGAACAATGTCGAGACATCCGGCATCGGATTGTACTCTGGAAAGCCTTTGTCTTCTAATATCAGGCCGCCGGGCATTGCAGCAGGTATGGTTGGCAGTATTAAATCGTTGTTATCGCGCACATAAACTGCATCGAGGATATAATTTCCTGCAGAGGAGTCTTCGTCAAAGTTTATTACGGCGATGTCGATTATCGGGTTGTACCCGGCAAGGTCGCTGCCATCGCAAGTCAAGCTGCCGAAGCTCGCACCAAGTATATTTGATAGTGTTATGTCATTGTTATCACGAGCATAAACCGCATCGAGAATCTCATTTCTTGTAAACAATTCTCTGTTAGAAAATAATGTCTCCGTTGCGTTTAGCGTGCCGGGCGTCACTGTGTCCTTCGTTAATGCAACGGTAGTCGCTTTAACCTGATAAGCAAGCGCTGCCAAAATCATTACCACAGCACAGGATGTCGGTAATTTTTTCATCCTATTCCCAATCCATGGGATTTATAGCGATCCGTTTTGGTTACTAAAGGTTTTGTACCACAGATATCTGCTCCACTCCAGCTATAATTTTCCCATATCAAGTCTTTTTTGTTTTTTTGCGATTGCGATACGGTCGTTGTTGTGGAGGTCTTTTTCGATTTTAATTTCGGCTAAAGCGCCGGTTTGTTCGAGCAACTCTTTAACCGCCTGGCCCTGGGCGTAACCGATTTCCAGCATTAACGCCGCATTGGGCTTGAGGAACCGGTCGGCTTTTTCAATAACTCTACGGTAAATATCCAGGCCATCGACTCCTGCAAACAGGGCCACCTTTGGTTCGTAATCTTTTACATTTCTATCGAGCTTTTCATACTCGGCGGTGCTTACATACGGAGGATTGCAGACGACCAAATCAAATCCCCGATCAGAGTCGGGGACAAGTTTGTCAACATCCAGTCCGGATATAATCGGGTCGAATAAATCGCCGCATAGCAATGTGACTCGGTCTTTCAGTTGATGCTTTTCGATGTTTCCGGCGGCGACGGCAAGGGCGGCATCGCAGATGTCCGTTGCGATTATGCGGACATCCGGGTAGTTTTTGGCGATTGCAACGGCAATACATCCGCTGCCGGTGCACAAATCGCAAACGAATTGAGTGCCGCTGCGGGCCCCGTTAGAAATACTTCCTTTTTGCAGCGTATTGCCCATTGTAGAATTTCTAACGCTGTGGGTCCGCAAAAATTCGATGGCGCGTTCTACGAGTAATTCCGTTTCCGGACGAGGAATCATACAATCCTGCGTTACATTTAGCTCCAATGAATAAAATTCGGTTCTGCCGACCAGATAAGGGATAGGTTCATTTTGGCCGGCCCGTTTTACTAAATCGTGCAAAATGTCCAAATGCTGCCTGGCAACGGGCTTGTCGAATTGCGTATATAATTCAATCCGCTTTAAGCCCAGTACCTGGGAGAGCAGAAGTTCCGCGCTTAGACGAGGCGAATCGATACCCTTGCCCGTGAGGTATTCGGTAACCCAGTTTAAGAGCTTTTGTATCGTCCAGGTCTGCATGGCCAGATTATAGCCGGGGTAAAGAAAAGTGAAAAACAAAAAGAACTCACAGAGAGTGCACCTGGTTTGAAATTGGGTTTGTTTGGGTTTGTTTTTTTGGGGCCGGAAGGTGGTTTCATTTTCATAATCCTTTTGTGAAAAAGCGTTTGCGTTCATTTTGGCCTTTGAAAAAATTGGGTTTGAATTGGGTTTGTTTTTTCGGACTGTGAAATCATCTTTTTTTCTGTAATCCTCTATAACATATAAGTTTACGTTCATTTTGGCTTTTTGGAGATTGGGTTTGTTTGGGTTTGAATTGGGTTTGTTTTTTCCACTTAGCCAAGTGTCCAATATTTCATATATACTTTTCATATAAGAGTTTACGTTATTTTGAGCGTCCTTGACATTGGGTTTGTTTTGCATAAAAAGGGTTGATTTGTAGAGGGTTCTCGACAGATGTAGTGGTTCCTTATAGGCACAAAGGCACAAAGATTCGAAGGAATTGGACAGGATAACAGTATTGGAACCACGGATTGCGCGGATTGAACGGATTAAAGAATTTAAAAATAGCCACAGAGGACACAGAGGAGTTTCAGTCAGCTTTGTGTTCTCGGCAAGATTTGCTCCCAAAGCAAGCTTTGTCGCAAATTCTTGCCTTCGTCCACCAGGCCGATATGATTGGCCTACTCTTTTAAGCTGACTGAATTTTTGCCACTAAGACATATAAAAACCACGGATTCTTGAGTGGATTAGAGATTAGAAATTAGAGATTGGTTTCTTCGGCTAATATCAGGGCAGGCTCTTGCGCTCTGGATGACGGTAAAAAACATTATTTTTATATTGAAAATTTGGCTGAAGTAGTTTAAATTTCTCATTACTGAGAGCGGACATCTTTGATTAGCGGTTAATGTTTTGGGCGGTTGTTAGGCTTTAGCGGGTTAGTATTTTAATAAAACGGTGTAGTGTAGATATAATAAGCGACTTTCCCTGGTTATCCTAAAAGGAGAAAAAATGGGAATGATAATAATTTTAATACCGTTACTGATTTATCTGATTGCAGCATTAGCTGTGAAAAAAGGTGAAATTAAACATCCAGACGATTATTTTATTGCATATAAGAACGTTGGTACAACTCCATTTGCTAACTCATCTATCGCATACGGTTTTCAAGTTGCAACAGTTTATCCTTTTATTGTCTGGGCTGCAACAGGCTCAATTTCACTTGCCTTGGCGAATTCCTTTTTCTGGGGCGTGGGTATCCTGGTCTTTTCATTTGTAATCCCAAAGCTTAAAGACTTTATTGGAACGGATAAAACGCTACATGGCTTCATCGGCGAAAAATACAAAAGCACCGGACTCAGACTCACAACTTCATATCTGACGATTTTAGGAATTGCCGGTGTGGCGCTTGCGGAAATCGTATGGGGTTCATCAATATTATCGATATTGATAGGTGATTCTAAGATTGCCATGTATCTTATCTTATTCTTTATGATTTCATATGTTCTACTTTACATATTGAGAGGTGGGCAACTAAGTTCAATTAGAACCGACCAAATCCAGCTAATATTCTCATATCTGGGTGTTTTTATCATAATAGGATACTCGATTTTCGTATTGATAAAGAATAGTGTTACTCTAAATTTCTCAACTTCATTTTGTCTGCTCGTTTTAATTGTCTCATTGGCTGGGATTTTGTTTTATCGAAAGTTCCGTTTCTTGAAATCCCAAACGACAACCGGTAAGTTAGCAGGAATAACAAAATTATCCAACATTTTAATTTCCGCTTTATTTATAATTGTTATTTGTCTGGCGTTATATTCTTTGCCAAAGCTCAATTTTACGGGTGCAAAAACCAGTCTTGCTATCGGCAGTTTTGGCTTCCTGACGCTACTTGCTTATAGTCTG
>JAIVYN010000203.1:0-6804 GCA_048635425.1 Candidatus Aegiribacteria sp. | reverse complement strand
CTGATGGAAAAGCGACTGAAAGCTGAGGTTGGGGAAGCCGAATTTAACAGGCGGTTGGTCGCGGCGGTTCCGGTCGAGGGATTGACAGAGAAGGAAATCGAACAGAAGAAAATGCAGTGGTTTCAGAGTACCATGGACTACGCCGACAAAAAGATGGGGGCGATGTTAGTCAAACGCGACGCCTTCAACCTGGCTGATACACTGGCACCGCTGACAGGCCCTGTTATTGCCCAGTACGTATTCGGCTTAGGCGTTATTGGTATGGCGATGAGCGCCGCGACAATGCTTATGACAATCAACGGTCTGTGTCTCTGTGAGCTATTGGGCAAGCCGCCGAGGGGCTGGACCCAGAAAATCGGAAGCCTGATGGTCTCGGTCGGGGCGCTCGGACCGTTCTTCTGGAAAGACGCCGCACCATATCTGGCGATACCGACTTCCGTCTTTGCAATGGTGCTGCTCCCCATCGCATACTTCGCATTCTTCCTGCTGATGAACCAGAAAACCTTCATGGGCGAGAATATGCCTATCGGGGTCAAACGCATCCTCTGGAATGTCCTTATGGCACTGGCAGCCGGTGCCGCATCATTCGGAAGCGTCTGGAGCCTCTGGTCGAAGCTGCAGTGGAAAGGAATCGGACTGCTCGTCGGCTTTATTGTCCTCTGCATCGTCGTGCATTTCGTCCGTCCAAAGCACAAGAGAGCATGACATCCAAGCAATGGGAAAAACTGATGGCTGTGCTGAACGGCCAAGTGTTTGAGCCGCTGCCGGTGGGATTCGTCATCGACAGCCCCTGGCTTCCGGGCTGGGCCGGGATTTCTACGCTCGATTATTTTTCCAGTGAACAGATGTGGTTCGAGGCCAATCTCAAGGCCGTCAGACAGTTCCCGGATATTATTTTTTTGCCCGGATTCTGGGCCGAGTTTGGCATGTGTACCGAGCCGTCCGCTTTCGGTGCAAAATGCTCCTGGCCGGAAAACGAGCTGCCCTATGCAGATAAAATCTTTACCGATATTCAGGATGTCCATTCGCTCTGCAAGCCGAACCCCAAAACGGACGGCCTGCTGCCATTCATCCTCAATCGCCTCAAACATTACCAGGGCCAAATCGAGCAGGCGGGACACGCCATCAGATTCGCGGTCTCACGCGGACCGTTGAATGTGGCCTCGTTCCTGGCCGGCAGCACAGAATTCCTTATGGCCATCCGAACCAACCCCGACGAAACACGCAAGCTGCTCGGAATTGTAACGGATTTCATTATCGATTGGCTCGAACTTCAGGCCGAGACCTTTGCCTCCATTGATGGCATATTCATCCTCGATGACATTGTAGGCTTTTTAGGGGAGGAAGATTTCAAAGAAGCAGCGCTGCCATATCTAAGGCGCATTTTCCAATCGCTTGATGTTACGGTGAAATTCTTCCACAATGACGCCCCCGGACTGATATGCGCACCGTATCTTCCTCAAATCGGCGTGAATCTTTTCAATTTCAGTTTCCAGCACACACTCGTCCAGATGAAGGAGCTTACGAATCCCGATAAATCGGGACTTACTTTACTCGGAAACATCCCCACAGTCGATGTCCTTGCAGATGGCACAGCCGAAGAGGTGCGCAACAGCGTCAAAGCTGCACTCGAATCGGTAAGCGACAAGAGTCGGATTATCCTGTCCTGCGGTGGCGGCATGCCTCCCGGCGTTTCGACAGAAAACATCGAGGCTTTTCTATCATCGGCCGGGTATTAGTCAAAGGGCAGTTTTACTCCACCTTGAGGAGTTCGCTCGATACTGCTCTTAGCACCTTCCGGCAATTTAAATTCAACCTTTTTTAATCGGCAAATCAAGCCTTCGGAAATTTTATCGAAGTCGCCTTTGACAAGCCTGGCGTATGACATTGTCGGCGTTACTTTTTCAATCTTGATTGTAGCGATAAGGTTTTCCGTTCGGCCTAATGATTCTTTCGTATCAAAGTCAATTATTTCTTTGCCCTGAATCAAGACTTCCAGGACAGAACCTTTTGAGATTCTTTTACCGCCCTGGTTGATAATAACCTGCCCTTCTATATCTTTGCTTGCGATGCGTATCGGGTAGAGTCTGTCGATAATAGTCTCAACCACCTGCTTGGCGACTTTGATTGTAAGGTTATCAACCATCTCCCTGTAATCCAGGTCTTCAGGCCTCCATCTTTTCACGAGCACTCTGACCTGGTCTTTTTCAAGGGCAATATTAACGGTCTCGGCCAATTTGACCTGTCTTGTAGGGGCAACTATCAGGCGATAGTCAAAAACGTAATCAACCTCGTACTCTCTGATTGGACGGCCGATAGCTCTGGATGTTTTCTCTTTTATCTGGAGTCTTGCGTTTGAAATGGTCCCGACAATCATATAATCGGCACCAAGGACCTGGCCCAGTCTGGCCTTTTCCTCAATGGGCGAATCGTCAGAGATAAGAATATTTCTGTTTTGGGCAAATTCAGCAATATACTCTCTGTCTAAAACAGCGAATTTATTTGTCCCTGAAAGGCCTGCGCTTAGCTGCTGGGAGAGCTTAAGAGACATTTCAACCCCCGAAGGAACAAAGCTGCCGAATTGATAGGAGTCATAGAGCGTTTGAATCGGCATTATCGCAAGCTTGAGCCTGTTGGTTTGTTCAGGGTCTTCGTAGTCGTAAACCCAGGCTTTAATTGTGACCTCGTAGGTTCTATCATCGATTTTTTGTTCATCGATAATTTCGTAAGATTTGACCCAGCCTGCAATATCAGTCAACCGCGTGGAACCGCCCGTCTGGACAGATACGGCATCAAACTCGATAGTTTTGCCCGTATCTTGTGTGTCAATGCCCACCCCGGCGGACCGGAAGCCGAATTCATACCTTCCCGAGCTGACTGCAATACCTTTGGCCTGAGCAACGGCCTGATACAAGGCTTTCTGGATTGCTTGTTCTCTGGTTATGCCCTGCCCTTTGGTTTGGCGAATTATAGTTTTAGGAGCGGAAAACGCCTTAGGGCAGACCAACACCGCTACAAGCAGGAGAATGTATATCTTTTTCATTTTTAATCCCACTTTAATATTTGACAAAACAATAAAATTTTGATGTTACCACGCTACGGACCTGTTACTACCTCGTTTGCCGATAATAGATTCTTTCTGCCAGATTCTCAGGCCGGTCGTTAAGTCTGTTACCATAAGCTGGAAATAATATTCAACCTGCTGGCGATTCCTATCGTAACGAATGTTTCTCTGGAAAATTTTGCCGGCGGTGCTCAGCTCAGGTGCAATTAATGTCTTTTTGCCTGCAAGGGTTTCCTGTTTGAATTCGTCTCCCGTTGCTGAGTCTCTGATATCTCTCATCTCGTAAATCATTTCGTCCGGAGCGCCCTCGCCGCCTACGGCTGAGGTCATTACAACCTGTCCGCTGTTCAGAAGCTCTTCTTCGATCTTTGCCATCAACTGGTCGGTGTCAATTCGCTGCATGGTATCGTTTGTAACTCTGGCGGTCGTCATGACATATCTTCCACCGCCCGGCTTTTTAAGAGCACCTGAACTAATCATCGATTGAATCATTTCGCTGGCGGCCTGGGCAAAATCCCGATAGTCCAGCTCCATAACTGCTTTACCCTCATCGTTTACAACGTCAATGTTGACAGTTTCCTGGGCACAGCCTGCAAGGAAAAGGCCGGCTAATGTGATAATTATTTTTGTTCTCATAATTTACTCCCACTTTTTAGTGTCCATTCTGAAATCTACAGCTTCTACTCTCGGCGCGACAGCCTTAAGGCTAAATGAGGATTTACCCATCGCCGAGGCCGGCAGCCATGTGCTTGTCTTGGTTTGAATCATTAAGCCATTTGCATCGAGCCATTCAATTTTATACCTGAACCGCTTGGTATTGTATGAGCGGTTGTGTCCGTTGATATTAAGCTCAAGGAATCCGGAATCGTTGTTCATGAGGATCGCCTCATCGATTTCTATGCCTTCGCCTATCAGTGCGCTAAAAGCATGAGCTACCGGACGGGTTACGATATTACTGGCAAGAGTGTCGCTTCCTATTCCTTCCCTTATATGAATTTTCTCAGCCGGCTGATCACAGGCTGTGAATGTGAACGCGAGAGCTACAAGCAGTATATTTGTGATTGTTTTCATTTTCTAATCTCCAAAAAAATTGATTCAAAAAGTTATAACCTCAAATATCGGCTCAGCCTGATTGGCTGTTATTCTAACATACACTATCGCATTATTACAACCAGGAATATTAATTTCAAAGGGATTCGCACCGGCCGGCGTAACTTTTAATTTGCCGTTTTTCGGCTTTGGAAACCTGGCAATCTGAAAATCTTTTGGCAAAGTCGTCCATATCCTGACATCCGCTGCGGTTGTCGCATAACTGTATGCTGCCATAAACAGAGAGGCAAGCGAAGAAGAAGCGGAAGAGTCCTGTTTCTTAACAGCATACTGCGCAATGGCTTTTGCTGTTGTTGATACAATAGCTCTTGTTAAAATACCCTTAAAATCTTTGCTGAACTCGGTCTGGACAACCCTGTCCATGTCTGAGACTACGCGAGTTTCATAATCCTTACCGTCAACTTCTGCAACCAGATACTGGTATGCTCTGTCTCTGAATTCCAATTGCGGCAGAGCAATTCCTACATATTTAACCTGATCTGACGCAACGAATAATGGAATATCCAGCCTGAATTCTTTCTTTACAGGACCCAGGCCGTTCTCAAATATCAACCATATTGTATCGTCCAATTTACCCTTCCCATCAAGTACATTCTCAGTAATGCTGAAGTCTTCAGCTATATAGGCATTGTCCCCGACCATACCATAGGATTCTTTGAGCAAATCCACTGCTTTGGAGTGGTCGGAAACCAGGTTAAAGAATACGCCGGCAAGGTAGGTCGCAAAAGGATTAACGAAATCAGGATAAGCTTCGAAGTTATAGAGATTGGGATATTTTTGAGCCAATAGTTCCTGTGTTTCGGGATTTTCAACATTGGATTTCGAAAAACTGTCTTTTTGCTGGTCTTTTTCCAACTCGGCCTGGAGTTTATTTATTTCTTCACTGAATTTCTCTTTTGCACGTCTTTGTCTGTCAAGGGCCCGATTAAATTCCACCCTGGCCAGGTCAAACTCCTTTTCTGCCATAAAGTTCAGGGCCTTGTAAACGTTGACCATTACGCCATCATACTCTTCGCCCCTGTAAGGAATGATGTTCTCATTTACGATAGTAGAACCGATGCCGTCCGCAAGCCTGGACTGTTCATCGTAATACTTAAGCATCTCCTCAGCCTTGTCGAAGGACTCGGTGCTTTTGGTATAGTCTTGTTGAATTCTTTGAACAGTCCCAAGTTGCAAGGCCCAGAGTAAGTCTTCTCCTTTGGGATTTTTATTTTTACTTATCTTTTTCTGGGCAAAAAGTGCAGATTCCTCATAGTCTGAGCCTAAAAAATGTCCGTTAAAAGTAGCTAAGTGACCCTGTGGTGCGTTACAACCTGTAAAGAAAGGCAGACTTAAAAGGACTAATATTACAAATATGCTAAGATTCTTAAATCTATCTCCACTCATATTATTCTCCAAGGGTTCTGCATATATAAAATGGTCGGCGATTACCGTAGGCTCCGTCAAGGGAATTTTAGAGATTCTTGAAGTTTTTTCCTCGTTTTTACTATTTTAGACCCCATGAATGGCAAAAGGAACCTTAACCCCGCATTTCACAGATGAAGTCGTGAAAAATAATTGAAATTTGTTATTATAGAACCTATTATTTCAGGTAGACCAAATTGCTAACAAAAAGTGTTGTATATTATTATTTTCGGTTCTTGAGATGTTTTTCACACCGTTGACCGGAAAGCTGAAATACGATAATATATTGTCATGTTTGAAAAATATAAAATATGTGACCAGTTTTTGCTCTCACGACACATTGTCGTCTATCCGGGCGACTGCCTCGATTTGCTGCACCGCATTCCCGATGAATCGATGCAACTCATCGTCACTTCGCCTCCTTACAATATCGGAAAAGAGTACGAGAAGAAACTCAAGCGAGGCATGTAGTACGCTCAGTTAAAATGAACGAAGAGGGCGTCATGGCCAATCTAACCAAAGCAACTTTTCTCGAAGAACTAACCAAGCGATACGGAAACATACACAAGCTCCCATCGAGTCTCTCGCTTTATGATTTGGGAGAGGATGCAGGACGACTATACATCCGATATTCAAAAGTGCATTCTAAGGGGCAGGCATTCTATGGATTGAGAAAGAAGGATTTGCAGCAATTGGAGGGCCGACCCTCGGCGGTATGCTTCCTCTGGGACGGCCAGGCGGACCCACTATTTGTGCCTTACTCAGAATACGAGGAGATTTTCCAATCACTCTCACCGGCGGACGATGGCCAATACAAAGTGCAGGTTTTTATTCAAGAAGAAGGAAGTGATTTTTACATAGCGAACGCCGGCAGGTTCAATGTCGAAGCTTATTTTGGCTGGGAACAGTTGGACTTGTTGATCCACCAATCGCAATTGACACATTTCCCTGATCTTTCACACATCCAAGTACAAACCTTACTGGGGTCAATCGGAGACAAAAAAGGATACAACGTTTGGATTCCGAAAAACGATCGCGCCAAATTAGACTGGACGCTAACGAGCAAGTTTGTTTGCAGTGCCACAATTCCGCGTGGTTTCGTCGAAATTCAAGACACCCTCTCTGAAGTAGACGTTGTTTGGCTCGAGCAGGACGGAAGAAGATTGCGTGCGCTGTTTGAAGTTGAACATTCTACTCCAATCTATTCGGGTCTGCTACGTTTCAAT
>JAIVYN010000202.1:0-6887 GCA_048635425.1 Candidatus Aegiribacteria sp. | reverse complement strand
GTACTTCCTGATGGAATTGAAGTTACTCACTTATGCCCTTGACGGTAAGCGTATTGGTACCGATGTTTTCAGGCTTCGTTTGAAATGTGTACCCGCGAAGGCGGCCGGCAAGGATGGGGACGAGTACACGTGTGCTAATTTCACGGTGCAAATAAGCGGTGGGCCGGAGGTTGAGGTCCCTGCGGTGAAGAATTGGACTTATGTTTTCAAGATTCCTCCCACTGGTATCGACAAGAAAGGACAGACCCTGGGCATCGATCATGCCCCGTTCGAGAATCTCGTGGATTCGGGTGGGAAAGCGATACCTCCGGACAAAGCGTATCATGTCTATAATGCGTTCATTGACTTTCATGCTTTTTGCAACACCTTCGCTGAACGGACGGAAGGTGGTGGCGGTATCCAGGATCTGAAAAGCATCGGCCAAAAGATTGTGCATGCGGCTGCATTCACCGAACCTCCTGTAAATTTGGGCAGTAACGTAGCCGAAGGATCATCATTCAAGAACGGAGAGGTGACGCTGGAACTTAAGGGTCTCAGCATGGCGGCCGGGGCGGCATGTGCAATGGTGGGCTTCGATTCCGGCGAGAGCTCGTTCAAAATGAC
This sequence comes from Candidatus Aegiribacteria sp., assembly GCA_048635425.1. Classification (GTDB taxonomy): domain Bacteria; phylum Planctomycetota; class Phycisphaerae; order Sedimentisphaerales; family Anaerobacaceae; genus NIOZ-UU13. The sequence goes on along the minus strand of JAIVYN010000202.1, from coordinate 6,284 downwards.
CGTAAAACCTATGCCGGATATGGAGCTTCGGACCGTAGGGAGCTCACACTACAAGGGCGATATTTATATAGATCTTTCGACAAACTGGGTCAAGAAGGCAACTATGGATGAGCTTGTGGTGACCGAAACGACTTTGCCCATGCCGCCGGGAAAGATAAATGCCGTTATCGAACGCAATATCGTAATTCGAAATGTCAGTGCGAAAGAATTTGCGCGCCGGTGATTTCCTGTGGTGTAGACACAACGGGTTCTGTCCAGGAGGACCTGGACCAGCCGGGCGCTTGGTATCGCAAATCCGGCTAATCCGGCACTATATAGCATCTGTTGCGGAAAACAAAAATCGACGATGTCACCCCTGCGAAAGCAGGGGTCCAGAGCGAAAAAGCTGGATTCCCGCTTCCGCGGGAATGACAAATACTCTTTCCGCAACAGGAACTATATAGCGGGAACACCAATCACCTGGTAAACGTAACTACCTTCTATTGCAAAGCTTAGGGGGGTTGACGGGGGAAAAGGGAGCCAGCGACAGGCCTTGATACGAATTGTGAAAAAAAAATTAATATTTTTTGAAAAAAACACTTGACAAATAGTACGATTCGTATTATAATGTTTAGTATTATGAATGAAAACAATAATATATCAACGCTTTCGTTGGCTGTTCTGGGTTTGATTGCCCAGAAACCTCGTTCCGGTTACGACCTGCGAAAGGTCTTTTCGACAACACCCATGGGGCATTTCAGCTCCAGTCCGGGCGCGATTTATCCCGCCCTCAAACGTATCGAAAAGAGCGGATGGGTCCGGGGCAGCATCGATAATAAAAAAACCCTTCGCCCTAAGATGGTTTACCGAATCACGAAAAGAGGAAAGGACGTGCTAAAACAGCACCTTCTACAAGCTGTTACCCGGGACGACGTCATATGGCGTATGGATGATTTAATGCTACGTTTCGCGTTCATAGAGCAAGTTGTAGGTCGTAAAAAGACCCTTCAATTTTTGAAGGAATTCATGATAGAAATTGAATCTCATCATCGCTCGCTCCAGCAGTATCTGCAAGAAGTAAAAGGAATTATTTCAATATGCGGAAGGTTGGCGATGGAAAACGGAATCGAAACCTACAAGATGAATGCAAAGTGGGCAAAACGAGCGATCAAAGAACTGGATGGAGATTAACGATATGGAATCCGGATTTCAGAGACACAGTTGTGCGAGAAGCAGAAATTTGATGCCAGTTGTGTCACGATTAGTTGGGATTAAAAGTCAGTCGGTTTAAGTATGAAAGGAAATCTAAAATGTCAAGAAAACTATCTACTTATCTAATTGTCATGACCTTGCTGCTTACGGTGTTTGTTTGGTGTTGTGAGCAGGAAGAAAAATCGGCGTTGGCGGCAGCCATGTTCGGCTCAACCTGCTGGGCAGCCGAAAAGGAAGAGGCCGGGACGCAATCAACGGCTGAATCAATCCTTCAAGGTAAGTACAACCTGGCGGCTGAGCGGTCGAGGAAGTCACGCTATTACTGCATGGAGACGAAGGTTGTCAATCTTGGGGAAGACGGTACCCGCACAGTCCCAGTCACATTAAAGCTGCTTCTTATGTGCGTGCCGGCCGGCCAGTCTTCTCAAGACGGCTATCGGTACACCTGCGCGAAGCTTACAATCCGAAAAGGGAACGAACCTGAAGTGCGTATCCCAGCCCTCAATGGATGGTCATATCTGCTGAAAAGGACAGAGGACGGCGGATTCCATCAAGGAGGCCTGATATTTGGCATCGACCATGGGAAATTCCAGGGCCTGAAAGACAGCAAAGGCAACGCCCTGCCGCCGGAGGGAGCTTATGTGATTTACAATATGTTCGTTGATTTTCACGCCTTTTGCAATCAATTCGCTCAAAGGGCAATGACGGGAAAAGGAATCCAGGACCTGAAAAGAATTGGAAAGAAAATTGTCCACGAATCGGCTTTTTCTGAGCCGACTCTGCAACTGTCCGGCAATATTTCTGAAGGCTCGTTTTTCAAAAACGGGGAGGTTACTCTGGAATTCAAAGGCCTGAGCAGTGTGGACGATGTGGCTTGCGCAATCGTGGGATTTGATTCGGGTGATAGCTCGTTCAAGTTCCATATTAAGCCCACGCCGGATATGGAAATTAAGACAGTTGGAGCCTCGCATTATTGGGGAGACCTGTATATCGAGCTCGAGTCGAGATGGGTCAGAAAGTGCGAGATGGGCGAGCTGACTGTATCTAAGGTGACGCTGGGAAGCCGGAAGGATATCAGCTCCGTTATGGAGCGCGGTACAACAATAAGGTCAATGGACAAAGACAAATTCGAGAAGCTTGTTGATAACAACTGACGTTTGAACGCTGCACATAACAATACCTTGTTGCGCATTGGTCTATGCTTAGTATTTGTCAAAAAAGCTATACAAGCTATACCTGCAAGAAAGGAGAGATTATGAAATTTGGACGAATTTTCAAAACTGTTGTTGGTTACGTTTGGAGGCTCCCGCTTTGTGCCTTTGCATACATGGCGGGGACGATGGCAGGCGGGGCCCTGGTTTCAGCCCTTGGGATGAAGCTGCCTGCGATTCCCGAGCAGGCCGACGAGGAGACAATAGGTTTGTATCTGCTTATTGGGAGCTTTGTTCTGGCTATAGGAGTCGGACCGCTTGCCCGAACAATCCGGGCGAAATACCTGGTGCGATGTCTTATACTGGCAGGGCTGACGTACGTCTGCCTCGGTCTCAATACTCCCATCGAAGCTGCGATCTTCACGAACATCGGCGGGATGCAAACGATGGTAGTGTTTTCGATACTCCCTTGCCTGATGTTTGCCTGTGTTACGGCGTTGTTGTTTAAGCCGGCGGGTAAAAGCGAATCTTTCAGTCTGCACGTCTCGCGCTTCTTCTCAGGTCGAAGTGCAGGAAAATGGGCATGGCGTTTTGTCGCGGCTGTTTGTGCGTTTCCGGTCATCTACTGGACCTTTGGGATGATGGTTGCGCCCTGGGTAATTGAGTATTACAAGCAAGGGCAGTTTGGGCTGACTTTACCGGGCACCGGCGTAATTGTGCTTGTCCAGTTGCTTCGCAGCAGTCTGTTCTTCTTAGCCGCACTTCCTATTCTGATCGTGTGGTCGGGCTCAAGGCGTCAGCTTACCGTTCTGCTGGGTTTCGCGTTCTTCGTTCTCGTTGGGCTGTTCGGTATGATCCAAGCATACTGGCTTGGACCAGTCCTTCAGGTATTACACAATATTGAGATTTTGGCGGACTCCGTGGTCTATGCCGGTATCCTTGCGGTCTTGTTTGTGCGGAAGGGCGGTCCTGAATTCGCAGTTACCGGCAAATTGGCAATGGCTTAAAGCTGACCATGCTTAGATTTGGAAGAAGCTTTCTAATTAGTATCTGTTGCGGAAAACAAAAATCGACGATGTCACCCCTGCGAAACCTGTCCTGAGCGAAGTCGAAGGAGCAGGGGTCCAGAGCGAAAAAGCTGGATTCCCGCTTCCGCGGGAATGACAAATACTCTTTCCGCAACAGGAACTAATTAGGTCGGCCAATTTGAGCTTAAAGGACGCAGAAGCGGAGAAACAGCCGAAGCAATTTTTCTTTTTGCAGATTCTGCGGCAAAATCAGACAATTCAGGCTGAAAAGGAGGACATACCGGAAAAAATAATTTTGTTTAGGGCAAAATGTATCGAACAATCGTTATATTAGTGACAATCGATTGTTCTGATATCAGGCAAGTGAGTCACAGATGCTCGAAGACAGATTACTTTTGTGGAGATTTAAGTGCGGCAGCAGGGATGCTTTCCGACTTATCTACGAAAAGTACGCCGGTGATTTGCTGACGTTAGCAGCCAATCTCTTGAATGACAAAGCGGACGCTGAAGATGTTGTACAGGATGTTTTTATCTCGTTCGTAGAATCCGTAGAAAAGTTTCGTCTAACAGGAAGTCTGAAAGGCTATTTGGCAACCTGTGTCGCTAACCGGTCGCGTGATTACATCCGCAGGAACAAACGCCGACAAACTGCCGCAGTGAACGAACCGGAACAAACGACATCAGATGCAAAAAACCCGGTTCAGCTGGTGATATGCAGTGAAGAATTATACAAATTAAGTTACGCGATGACGGAGCTTCCGTATGAGCAGCGAGAGGCAATAGTGCTTCGTTTGCATGGTGACTTGAGATTTAGACAAATAGCCAAATTGCAGAATATTTCAATCAAAACAGCCCAAAGCCGGTACCGGTACGGATTGGATAAGCTGCGGTCAATCCTGAACGGCGAGGTAAGAAAATGAGACCAGCAGAAGATATAGACAAACTAATTAAGAAACTGCGTTACAAAGCCGGCGCCGAAACGCACGAAAGAATTCTTGGCAACGTCCTGCAGGCGCTGGACGAATCTGAAAAACAAAAATCAGGTGTGATTGCACCTAATATATGGAGAACAATTATGAAAAGTCCAATTACAAAAATCGCCGCTGCTGCGATAATAATTATAGCTGTGTCTTTCGGTTTAAATCAGATAATCGGTTCCACCCCAGCGTTTGCCGAGATCGTTCGGCCCTTTCTCACTGCACGAACCGCTACCTTTAAGTCCACTGTAGAAGTTGAAGGCGCACCGACTCAAACCTTCGAGGGCATGTTCATGGAACCTATCCGTATGCGTCAAACTACCTCGCAAGGTGCAATTGTCATCAGCGACCTTCAGCAAGGTAAGATAGTTACTCTCATGCCGGCACAAGAAAAGGCCTTTGTTATGGAAATGGAAAACATCCCGGAAAATGAAGACCAAAGTCAGTTAAACATGTTCCACGAAATCAGAAAACACATCCAGGAGGCTCAGGAAACCGAGGACGAATCCGTAAGCTTTTTGGGCGAGAGGGAAATCGACGGCCTGACGACTATCGGGTATCACGTTCAGAAACCAGGTGTCGATATTACCATCTGGGCTGACCCGCAAACCAAACTCCCCGTGCAAATGGAAAATACCGTGGGACCGGTAACCTACACAATGACTAATATAGTTTTTGACGTCGAATTAGATGAGTCGCTCTTCAGTTTGGAGATACCGGAGGGATACACCATCCGAACCATGCAAGTTGACGCCTCTAAGCCGACGGAAAAGGACCTGATCGAGATGTTCCGTATATGGGCCGAACACATGGATGGCAATTTACCTTCAGTTCTGGATATGAATGCTACGATGGAATTTGTCAAGTATCAGCGCAAGAAAATGAAGGACAAAGGCCAGGAACCGTCCGAAGAAAGTGCGTTAGAACTGCAAAAGACCATTATGAAGATGTCCCGTGGCGGGATGTTCGTGCAGAATCTTCCCGCTGACAGTGATTGGCACTACGCTGGTAAGGGCGTAAAATTCGGGGGTGCTGACACACCTATCTTCTGGTATCGCCTAGAAGGCTCCGAAACGTATCGTGTTATCTTTGGCGATTTAAGCGTAAAGGACGTAACGCCGGAGAATCTGCCAAAGTAAATTTACCAAACAAAATTTGTCACAAAGGCCGGGTTGATTCCTTCGACAGTGCTCAGGCCTGTCCTGAACGTAGTGAAGGGATGAATTAGCTCGGCCTTTTTTCTGAGATTGTTCTGCGAACAACCTGAGTAAAACTCGAATCAACGTTTTGTTTTACTTGGCTTTTGGGAGATATTTTTCAGCCCGCCGCCGTAATAGGGGTACTTATCGAATAGGTCGCCCCTGCCTAAAAGGCGGGGGTCTTTGGTGGCCTTCAGTTCGGACATCAAAGCAGCGGCTAACTTGCTTTTTATCTTGGTGTACTTAGTCTCACCGGCGACATTATTTAATTGGCCGGGGTCTTTGCGTAAGTCGTAAAGCTCCTCGGCCGGACGCTTTCCAAAGGCCAGAGTAAATAATCCGGCAACCTGCGGCTCGTTTCGATACTTCAACATATAAGACTTTGTAGGCGCAGCATCAACGTCACCGTAACCATAATGTGTGCCGAGTGGACGGGATATAACTATTTCTGTAGGTTGAGAATAGCCTTTGGCGGCGCCGGAGGGCCAGCGGCCCGGCTTGAAGTTGCGAATATACAGGAAATCGTGCGTCCGTATCGCCCGCATCGGATAACCACCCATGCCGGTTTCCTGGCAGGGCACATGACGCTCTTTTCCGGTCAGGACGTGGCCGCGCTTGCGGTCCACACGTCCGGACTTTCCTGAAGTCAGCACGTTCAAAAAACTCCTCGCGGTCATATCCGCGGTGGGTTTCAATCCGGCCGCCTCCAGAAACGTCGGCGCCAAATCCGAAAGGCTG
>JAIVYN010000201.1:0-6960 GCA_048635425.1 Candidatus Aegiribacteria sp. | reverse complement strand
ATCTGTTGCAAAATTTACTTGCTTTTCACTTAATGTAATACCGATAACTTGAACATTTTTATTACTGCTTAAATATATGGCTGCACCTCCTACCCCGCACCCTGCATCTAATATTTTATCAGATTCGGAAATGTTACTCAATTCCGTCAATATTCTGTTTGTATTGGTTAATGATGCCGAAAAATTTTTAATTCCTTTCTCCCAAATTCCATAGTGTAATGAAAGGCTGTTTTTAAGATCCCACCATTTTTTATAATGTATTTGAGTGGTATTATAATATTCTGCAATATCTTGTTTTGTAAACATGCTCTTGTACTTATTTAATTTTCTCCAATTTTCGAAGTTGTTTATTAAAATATACACAGAGTTTAAAGTTTAAAATTCAAACATCTTTGAATTTAGGCAGCCAACAATTAATGAGTTATTGTAAATAAAAAGTAAATAACAGTGTAATATATATCCATTTTTCTTATTCGATTTTTTTTAAAACCCCGGAAAATTTAAAAATATATTCTTAAACTTGAAATTAAATATTAATTCAAGTTTTCATAAACAAATTTGAGAAATTTTATATTTATCAGGTCATCTAATTGATAATGAATAAATTTGTTGGTTATAATAAACGTTATTTTATTTTGCGGCACACTACCACCTTGTCAGCCACACGCTCAAAAGTCTTACAGACGTTTTGAGGTGATTTCCGCAATTATTTAAGACGTTTATTATAGTTATTTAATTTTATTTTTTTGAAAATCAGAAATCCGATATACAACCAAAATCCGATAATTGTTATTAAAGAAACGGTGCTTGTCAGTTTTGAATATTGCGGGACATAGTATAACTCAATTGTATGATCTCCTTTAGGCAGCACAATTCCCGTAAATCCGAAATTAACTCTTAATAAGGAACTTTCTTTGTCGTTAACTTTTATTTTCCATCCTTTATCAAACGGAATTGTAAAAAACAACATTTTGGTTTTCGATAAACTTATTTTTCCTTTAATATCAGCATGATTGAAATTCGTAATTTGTAAAGTATCTTGCTTTAATTTGTCTGTTATTTCTTTATATATTTCAAAATTAAAATTTGATGCAGATACAAGTGTATTTGTATCTGCTAATTCTATTCTCTCAAAGTCGCTTGTGTTAATCTGCTTATGAAAATCTTTTTCATAAACAAATCCGTTTAAAAGAGCTGTTTGATTTCTGAAATTTGAAACACTGTATTTAGTGATTGTCATCAAATATAATTCTGCATCTTCTTTGCCTAATTGAGTTGTTACGGCATTTGAAAATGAATCAATATCAGGATGTTCAATATTTATAAGAACTTGTATGTTGCTGATTAGCCGGTTCAACGGTTGAAGTTCAACAGTTCGAGAGAGGTCTTTATAAATATTTGATAAGGATTGGGCTGTAATTTGGTAATTGGTTAACTTTTTAAAATCTTCGGAATCAATGTATTTATCGTAAGTATATCCAAAGGGCAAATAATATCTGTTTTTTAGGATTGTGATACCGTTTTGTCTTGATAAAGAGTCAAAACCAAACTTCCGGAATTCAGGATTTGCTGATTTGCTTAAATGATATTTTACGTTTCCGAATGTTTGAAGCAAAGGATTCCCTCGTAAACCAACGTCCGCCCCGGCGTCAATCGCATCACTGCCCGATGCCAATCTGAGAAAGTCGCTTTCCGGGAGGCTGCCATCGAGATTGCGGGGCCTTGTGATCACACTGTCGTCGAGATCCAAGAAGTCGTCTTGCGTGATTTCAGACCCAAGTGACTTATTCCAGCTATTGTGGTTATCGTCCACCTTAGGTTTGATGCTGATGCCACCTTTGAAGGAAAGACAGTTTCTGAGGACATTCTTTTCGATATTACTCGTTGGCCAGATGAACTGATAGTTGGTTCTATTACGAAATGCTGTGCAGTTGTAGAGCGTAACACCTGTAGCCTCACCTTGCAGCTTAAAGCCTCGTACGGGATGATCCCATGCGATGCAGCGAATCAATACGTGGGCGCCGCTCCCGAGTTTGAAACCGTTGGCATTTCCCGTAAAACATGGGTGACCCCAGATGTTTTCGCCATTTCGCCAGACGTAGCAGTTTTCTAGCCGTACACCCGCGTCCCCCATCCCGGAATCAAAACCGTCGTCGGCATTGTTCCAGGCCCGGCAGCCTATTAAAACATTGCCTTTGCCGAGGGCCCGTGCAGCGGCAAAACCATCCGCATTTTCGCCGTTGGTTTGCGGATCGAAATTTCGATACGAATCGCAATTAAGTATAAGGTTGTTCGCAGCTCCGTTAAGTACAAACACTCCCATTCCGCCGTTGGCGTAAGCTGTAAGCTGCTCTAAGATATTATGATGACCTCCCTTGGTTTCCACCACTATGCCCCAGTACTCCGCACCCGTAACGGTCAGTCCTTTAATATGCCAATACGCGCCTGTAATAAGGAACCCATCCCCCTTTGCGGCCGAGAAATCAAAAACGGGAGTCTCATCGGGATAGGCTCTCAGGCAGATTGGTCTACCGGCTTCACCTGATGTATCAATGGAGATACTACTCGAACAAGCATAGAGACCACCCCGAACAACAATGATATCTCCGGGCATGGCGACATCTATGGCAGCAGGAAGCGTTCTGAAAGGACTCTCCAATGTTCCAGGATTAGAATCCCTTCCGTCGCTTGCAACATAGTAGACGGCCATATGTTTGCGCAGCACCTGGGCTATCTCGCTACATAGTTTAACTCTTTCACTTTCAGCTGAGTGTCCTCTGTATCGAGTTGGCATTCCTCGGGCGAGTGTAAACGCTGTGTGACCCCGCTCGGTCGGAGCATTCAAGTCGGCTCCTCTTTCAACAAACAACTCGACCATAGCCTTGTTCCGCACTTGAGTTGCATAGTGCAAGGCTGTCCAGCCCACTCTGTCAGTGGCGTTGATGTTGGCACCCTTATTCAAGAGAGATTTGGCAATACCAATATCTCCTCCTATGACTCCATAAATCCAACCCGCCCCAGCTGCATAGTGCAGCGGCGTACGCCCGGCGTTATCCCTTGGATCGATGCGTGCACCTTTTGTAAGCAGAAATTCAACGATATTCTTCTGTCCCTTTACTACAGCGCAGTGCAACGGTGTAAGGCCGTATCTGTCCTTAGCATTCACATCGGCACCCTTTGAGAGGAGCGATTTGACCTGGGCAATGTCACCCTTAGCCGCAGCCTGGAGAAGTGATTTGTTTAATTCATTGGCTTTTTCCGGTTGGCTCTTGAATCCGGCAGCGATAAGCGTCAATGGCAAAATCAGGCAGAGTAGTTTTAATGGTTTCATTTTTACTTGCCTCCTACAACTATCCAAAACCTATCTGGATGCTCCCTGAACGAGCATCGAGAATCGAGCATCAAGTATCGAGTCATTCTTTAGCTCCGTGCTCGCGTAAGAGTTCAGCCATTTCGCCCAGAATTTCCATATAAATGATTTGGCAACCCTATTAAGTCCTCTGATTTCATTAGATTACCAAATCCATATCAAATTTTCAACTGATTTCAGCTTTTCTTGGCAGTTATCGTAAAAATAAATTTCTTGACTAATGTGGAAATTATTTGTAATGCTGTCTATATATAATACGCAAAAAGGATTTTGTGGTGTTGAGAATGGAAACAGCAGCCGACCAAAGAGCAGAGCAAAGATTGCGTTATCGTTGGCCCGTTCGGTTCGCCGGGGACGTCAAGGAAAAACCTTCCCCGGGCCAGATATTCGATGTCTCCAGCAAAGGTTTGGCCATTCTTTGCCACGCCGACAAAAACTGTCCCCATCCGGACCAAATGGTAACTGTTGACTTTGGTGTCCCTCACTTTGACTCAGCCGATTCCTTCGATACGGTAATGTTCAATCGCATAGGCCGTGTCTGTCGGATCGATAACCTAAGCAACAAGGTAAATCGTGTTGCGCTCCAGTTCGCCGAACCATTGTTTTTCAAACCCGGCGAACAGGACATCAGCGAATCCGATGCCCAGCAAAGGCTCCAAACCAAAGCCCGCTCGATTACCAAAGCTGAAGAAAAAGCCAAGTTTTACAGTAAAGCCCTGGCCAGAGCCGAGCAAAAAACAATCTCCTACGCACAGGCCAAAACCGAAGCGGAAGAAAAACTAAAGGCCGAGATTGAAGCAAGATGCAAAACCGAAGCCAATTCAATAGCCCAGGCTGAACAAAGCGCCCAAGCCGAAGCCAAAGCTAAATCCGAAGCCGAAGCCAGAGCAAAAGCAGAAAAGAAAGCCGAAGTCCAGGCCCGGAAAATAGCAAACCTCAAAGCCCAAATGCAGCAGAAGATTAAATCTTATACCGGGCAGATTGAAAATATCAAAGCCGAGCTTGAACAAAAGGCAAAAGCCGAAGCCAAAGCGAAAGCCCAGGCCATGCTAAGAGCAAAGGCCCAAAAGAAGGCCAAAACCGAAGCCCAAAAAAGAGCAAACCTCGAAGCCCAAATGCAGCAGAAGATTAAATCTTATGCCGAGCAAATAGCCAAAATCAAAGCCGAAGCCGCCGAGGCAATAGCCAAAGCAAAGGCCCAAGCGGTGGATAAGGTAGCCAAAGTCAAGGCCGAATTCAAACAAAAGACCAAAGCATACGCTCAAGCAAAAATCAAAGCCGAAAAAAAGGCAACCGCCAAAGCCAAACAACCCGCAAAAACATCCCTGCTCAAAAAAGTGGACAAATTTATCACAGACAGGGACAGGATTTATTAATAAATTACCGTTAGAAAGCATCTCCCCCTTGCTTGAGGCAGTAAGCTCTGCCTAATCTCGACCAGAGGGCCTGAAATCACTTGAAAATTCCCGATGGATTTTGTAACCTAATGAAAACAGAAGTCCAGGTAGGCTGTTATTATGCTTTTCGTTATTAATGGAATACAGGGTGGCACCCTCAAACCTTGGCCTGAGCTCGTCGAAGGCTCGTTTGGGGGTGGTCTTGCCGGTTAAGCCTGCCTTTTCTGTAAATTTCTGGTTTCATTTGTTTTGCAAAGACCAATAAATCATGTATTTAGGAAATTCCGGACAGGTTCTCTTACGGTGAAAACTTCCGCTCAGCATAGTTATGACGACGCAAAGCGTTCACGCATCAGGCCCGATGGTTGCACCGTCGGCGAAGAGAAATCCCAAACGCCGGGCCGGGGCCGGACCAAACCGACTCGGACATCGGCGAGCTCAGCCGAGCCGCGACGCGGCAGGCGGCGCATCATTTTCTTTCACCTTACAGCTATGGTCGTTGTCCTCTCGCCGCTCGTGGTGGGCGAGCTGGTGCTCAGATTGTGCGTCCCTCCCCCCCCAATCAATCTGAATGACCCCTACGTCTCCTTCAGCGGTCTGCGCCCCCTCTTCGTCCCCGACTCAACGGGCACACGCTTCGAGACGGCCGAGGAACGCCTGACCTACTTCTGCCCCCAGTCTTTCGCTGCCACGAAGGGGCCGGACACGTTCCGGGTCTTCTGTCTCGGTGGCTCAACCGTACAGGGACGACCCTACTCTACAGAGACTTCCTTTACTACCTGGCTCAAGCTCAACTTGCGTGCCGCCCGACCCGAAACGAACTGGGAAGTAGTCAACTGTGGCGGGATTTCCTACGCCAGCTATCGTCTCGTACCCATCATGCGGGAATTGCTCGAGCATGAGCCTGATTTATTCATCATCTACACGGGGCACAACGAATTCCTCGAGGACAGGACATACCGGCGCCTAAAGAGAATGCCGCGCGCACTACTCCGGCTGCACCAGGTGATGCTCAACCTGCGCAGCTACTCTCTTGCACACCGGTTCCTCTCTGGTCGTCGCGCCCAAGGCACGGACGACGGACGCTCATCGAAGCCTGTTCTTCCCATCGAAGTCCAGGCCAGGCTCGACTTCCGCGACGGGTTGGATTCCTACCATCGCGATGATGCGTGGCACCAAGGCACCATCGAACACTTCCGCCACAATCTTCAAAAAATGGTCCGGATGTCCCACGGGGCGGGGATTCCCATTATCCTGGCCAATCCGGTCACCAGCTTGAAGGACTGTCCTCCTTTCAAGTCGGAGTTCCGAACCGACCTGCCCGAGCGCCAGATGGAGCGTGTGGTCGAACTGTGGGAACAGGCCGGGAAACTGGACTGGGGCGATACCTACGGTAAGATCAGGCTCCTCGAACAGGCCGCCGCGCTCGACAACCGGCACGCAGGGCTACTTTACTGGATCGGCAAGTGCTACGAGCACATAGGACGCTCCAATGAAGCAAAAAAATGGTTCGTACGGGCAAAGGAGCAGGACATCTGCCCACTGCGCATCCTGGAACCCATGCACGATGCAATCTCGGACGTCAGCGCGCGACATCGCGTACCTCTTGTGGATGTGAAGGTGCTCATCGAGGAACGCACCGAGGACGGAATCCCGGGCGACGAATGGCTGCTGGACCACGTGCATCCGAGCATCGAGGGACATCAGCTCATTGCCGACTCGCTGTACCAGGTCATGGAGGACATGGAGCTGGTACGCACTCCCCAGGACTGGCGAACAACCCGGGACGAACTGCGGCAGCGCCACCTTTCGTCCCTGAACGATGCCTACTACGCGCATGGACACACCCGACTCAAGAGGCTGGGCAATTGGAGTCGCGGACCCATCCTAAATCCACCTCCTCGCCCTTCCGACTCCACACAGGATTGACCTCTAAAAATCTAATGAAATCAGAGGTTTTAATGATTACTACACGCAATTATAGGACGAGCTATTCTATCATCTCCCTGCTCGGCTTACTCCGTAGTATTCTCAGAGATTGACTTATGCTAAGAGGCCTGTGTGCAGTGCTAAAAAAGTCTTCTGCAAAATCGAGGTTAGGCATAACTCTAAAAAGAAGGGAGACAGGCGCCCCCCAGTTGTACTATGGGCTTAATGAACCCGCCTGTCTCCCTCTGTGAAGGAAAGAGTATT
>JAIVYN010000200.1:0-7011 GCA_048635425.1 Candidatus Aegiribacteria sp. | reverse complement strand
CCTGGAGATAGCTGTTCCAGACTATGACAAAATTGCCTTGGGCATCCATCGCTATGGCAGGATTTTCCTGCTTATTAGATTTGCGTGTATTTGCCTGGAACTCGGCCAAGCAGACCATCGCTGCGACTAAAGTTATTGCCACAGCCGCCAGATAACTCCGTTTGAGCACCAAAGTGACATCCTCCTATGAATAAAATCGCGAACTTGCATTTTAACTGCTTAGCCCCGGCTGTCCAGGAAAAAAAAGTAGGGCTTCAGAAAAAATGCTCTTCTGCCGATTTCTGAAAATAGTCTTTAAAAATGGCACCCCTCAGGACCAGTTCGTCGTTTGAATGGTTTTTAAAGTGCTTTCTCACTATTTCAAATTTCGTAACACAGGATTTATTTCTTATATTTTGTGGGGATAGTAATTTAGACCTATTCGTTTTGGACGTAGAACTATTTTGATAACAAGGGGCAAAAAATGAAAGCTAAAAGCGGTTTTACATTAGTGGAAATTCTGATTGTTGTTTGTATCTTAGGTATCCTGGCAGCTATCGTAATTCCTCAGTATTCAGAAAGCAGTACAGATGCCAAGTTTTCAAGTCTGTGCACTGACCTTCATACGCTACGTTCACAAATTGAGCTGTATAAGATTCAGCACAACGGTTATCCACCTTCTTTTGCCAACTTCGTGGCGCAAATGACAACGTACACAGATATTGATGGAAACACAAATGCAGCAAAGACTGTTGTATTTTACTATGGACCCTATATGCAAAAGGTGCCGGTAAACCAGTTCAATAACAGGTTTGATGCGATTGGTATACATGGTCTGCTCGATAACACCGGAACCATTGGTGATAATGTTGGTAGCTGGGAATATGACGAAGCCACCGGTGTAATCAATGCTGACGATAACTATGATAATGATGGTGTTGCCGGTCCAGACCATGCGAATCTTTGATAGATCCTCTTCTAAAGGCTCTTGGTCGTGGACGCTAACCCACTATAGCCACTGAGCGAACTTTAGTGAGCGATGTGGATGGTACTTCCGGTTGACTTTCCCTTATATAATATGGAAATACCTCTCAAGACGAGTTCCCCGCTGAAATAGCCTCCTGATGAGATTAAATTGAAAGCGGAGGAGCGGTACGTGAGATTCTTCAAATTGACTTAACTACCTTTTCGTTGTGCTTCAGGGCCGTCCTCAAGAAATTCCTGAGTAGATTTATTAACAGCAAAGTTGATATATTTATGACGGCCGCAAGATTTATTCTGTTTGCTTCAAACGCACTTTTGGATGTGAACAGCCCTTATTTGCAAGAATAAAAGTTTATTATAGGACTATTTATGGTTTTTCTTCAAAATTAAGATATGATATAATTCGAATGGAGATGTGATGAGGAGCTTTGTCCCGGCCGACTAGAAGTGGTTTCAAAACTGCTTTCGTCGCGAGAACGGTCGATATTTATTCTCGCATGGCTTCAGGTTCAAAATCGCCGCAGGCGTAGCAAAAGCTACGTCGAGGACGAATTTTGTGCCGACAACGCCGCGAGAGGAAATTGCAGCCGTTCACAGTAGAAATTGAGTTTTGAAACAACTTCTGTGAAACTGCGCCCAAGTGAGACCTTCAGCGGGGCACCGAATTGTTTTTTTTAAAAAAAGATAAATCTCAGTGAGGAGAAAGGAGCAGGGATGCGCTTTTTTAAGAAATTGTTCGGTTCTGTATCGAATTCAAATAACAAAAATGATTATGCTCGGGCCACTTTGGAGTATGCCACAAGTTTTAGGACATTTAAAAGTAACGCAATAGCCTATAACAATCGGGGCCTTGCCTTTGAAGCTGATTCTGAATATGCCCGGCCTGTCTCAGGTTACACCAGGACACATCGAATAAAACCGAACAATGCAATAATCGGCATGAATATTGGAGTTGCCGGCTCACAAAAGCAGCGATTTTCTGTAACTTTTTACAGATATTTCGCTTCTAAGACTTCTCTGTTTATTAGCCGCCATTGATATATAATACAACTTATGCCGGGTTCGTTGTTTAAATGGCCTCTTGGGAGCTGTAAATTGGAAGCTGAGGGGCAGTCTTATCAACTTTGCAAGTTATTTCAGTTCAGGATTTTCTTTAGGACAGGCTCTGAGAGGTGTTTTATCGTTCTAAAATGGCCAAACTCAAGCCGAAGGGTATCTGATGTAGGGTTGGGGGATTTTCAGGCAAATTAGAATGAAAAGAGCGGCTTTATTGGGTTCATTAGCATTATTTTTCGCCGGGTTTGAAAGGCAATGGTTCAGCGAACTGAACGGCAACGCGGCGCCAATAGCTATATACTTTGTCAACCCGGCAGACATGAGCTGAACGGGTAAAATTTACCAAATCAAAGGAATGATCCGGGCGATAATTGGGGACCCTGAAACGAGCGATTATATGTTGGCCGAAAGAGGGACAACTATCGTGGGCGTAGGTGATAAACGCAGCGCCCCTGCTGGAAATATCAACCATCTGTCCCTGTGCAAGTGTCTCTTTGGGATGCTCGCCAAACCAGACCGGCGATGAATAACACAATCTTTGTTCTGTTCTTCGCTCATTTGGCTTGTGCATTATCAACGCCCCTAAAATTTCATACTTTTGTTTAATGATTTGCGAATCGACAGATTTGAGGCTTGACTTTATTAAAAATAGCCGAAAAAACCGCGGCTATTGAACTAAAAATGTGTTATTACACGCCTTAAAAGGCCGGCATTTTTCTTTTCGCCATCACTACATCAGGTTTATCTTCGGGTGCGCTCAGGTCTTTTGACCCAAAGTATTCTTAGCTAAAACCGTATGCTTTTTCTATTCAGGTTTCAGAGTAAAGTTGACCAATTTCAAATATTGCTTTGTAGGCAAAGTTGATTTATAATGATGTTAAGCATATAACAAAATGAGATTTAACATTTTTGAAACTCAGAGATTGCCGCGGCCCTCTGCTTTCTTGCAAAAGCAAGACGGGGGCCTCGCAATGACAATCTTTTCGTTGGAGTCTTTTGCGGGCTTTTCAAGTGAATGCCGGGAATGATAAAATTGCTCAAAGGACGTTAATATCTGAATTATTTTTGTTTCAGACGAGTGTGTCACGGCGCAGGATTTTTGTAAAGTATCTGGATGGGTTTTATGATGCCGGATTTTGGATATCTGAAATACGAGATTAAAGAACGGTGGGAGCGCTTGGCGATACGGGAGTGGCTTAGCCGGAGCCCCAAGCTGGTTATTGGCGTGAGCGTGGTCTTGGTGGTTGGGTTGATAGTGTTTGGAATATGGCTAACGCTGCCGAAAAAGTTTGTAGAAGTTGAGAATTACGAGAAGGACTGGTTCTATGACCTGAAGCACAGAAGGCTTTTCGTTGCACGAAAGGGGCAAATGCCGCCGATTGAGGCTCCTTCGGGCCCGCTTTCCAATGGAGAACCGGCAGGTGTCAGGGCATACGTATTTACTTATAGTAACGAGCCGAATACTACTGAGACCTTTATCGGGTTTCTGGAAACGACCGACCCGAACGTAGATAAGAGCAGTATTGGGCCTATGGATTTGAGAGTCAGCGGTGCGGAAATCTGGGGGAAAGGGAGGCTTATCCGCAGGGTCAAGGATGAGAAATGGGTGCCTGCCAACAGCGAAGAGGGACGGGCTATTCTGAAAGAGACGTTTCGCCAAAATGAAGCCGGCGAGATTCCTCATTATCGTCCCCCCAATTGAAAGTCATTTATCGTTCAACTGTTTGAATTGTTCGTTCATTTCAGCCATAATGATTTGTTTGGCCTCTTCCAAGGGGCCGGATAGAAAGGTTCCGGCGGCCATTTTGTGGCCTCCTCCGCCGAACCTGGCGGCGATTTTACTGACATCGACGGTGCCTGTGCTTCGCAGCGAACACCTGATTCGGCCATCCTTCAATTCTACAAACAAGGCCGCTGCCTCAACTGTGCTTATTCGCTGACATTCGTTGATTAAATTCTCCGTGTCTTTGTGTGTGGCGCCGGTCTGTTGGAAATCCTGCTGCGATATATGCTGGGTTGCGAAGCGTCCGTCAAGATGCAGATGGAGCGTGTTGAGCATAGCAAGCGTTAGCTTGAACCGTGGGTATGAGAAATTTTGGTATAAATTGTGATGGATTTTTGTTGGATTCGCACCGGCGTCTATTAACTCGGCGCAGCTTCGATAAACTCTGCTGTTGGTATTGCTGAACTGGAACCAGCCGGTGTCGGTAGCTACGGCCACGAACAGCGCCTCGGCGATTTTTTCGGTTACGGACCACTTGGCGAATTTTAGCAAATCATAAACAATCAAGCCCGTGGCGGCTGCGTCTGAATCGACCAGCTCGACATCTCCAAGGCCGTCGGCGGTTACGTGGTGGTCGATTATCAAGACAGGCTTATCGATTTGCTTTATGAATGTTTCAAATTCGGGCAACTGGCTGAGGCTGTTGGTATCGACAATTATAATCAAATCGAATTCGCCGAACCGCCCTTCTATCAAGTGGTCGATCTTGATATCTTCGCCGAGGACAGGGACTTTCTCAGCAAATAAAAACTCGTACCATTCCGGCATCGGCGAGAGCATCAGGGCTTTTGATTTTTTTCCGAGAGCAGTCAGCACATCAGATATTGCCACGATACAGCCGCAGGCATCGCCGTCCGGCCTGATATGGGTCGTGATTAAAATGTTGCTGGATTTGTTAATTAAATCAACGGCTTTTTGGTAATCGTTGTTGCTTACCATGCTAATCCTTTATGAAATTCATCAAGTATCTTTTGTGAGTTTTCCATTTCCAACGTAATCAAATATTCCTTAAATCCCACAGCCTTCCAGAAATCAATGCCGACTATGTTACCGACCAGGACGTCCGTTCTGATTCTTTTGCAATCACTCCATGGATCATTTTTCAGCCATTCTATAAATCTTCGGCCGAGGCCTTTACGTCTCATTGTCTTTATTATGAAAATCTGCCTTAAATACAACCACTCCGGGTCTTGTTTGTATAAAGCGTAGCCGATATCGTTCTGACCCAAGCTGACAATAACGGAATCGTATTCTTTACGAAGAAAGTCCGACATCCTTTGCTCAAGCTCAGGTAATGTCATTTTATTACGATGTCCCTCATCAAGAATGAGCTCCTGATTCATCTTTGCGAGCCAGGGGACGTCACTTTGTGTGGCAAACCTAAATTTCAATTCTTCTGCCATGATATTAACATTGACTTTTTCTATGTTTCTGTGTTCTTTATGTCTAAAATTTCTTTTGCGTATTGGCAGTCTTTTGCGATTTGGGTGGAGAGCTGCTGGGGTGAGCTAAACTTTTGCTGGTGTCTGATAAACTCCACAAAATCCATGGCGAGGTATTTTCCGTATAAATCACCCGGGTCTTTTCCGAGTATGTGAGCCTCAACCAGTAAAGGATGGTCGGAAATGAAAGTCTTTGCTCTTCCGATACTAAATGCGGCTGGGAGCTTGTTCTTACTTTTACAGAGCTGTTCTTCAGTGTCGGTAATCTCCACGAAGCCGGCATAGACACCCTCGGCAGGTATAATCTGGTTAACGGGGTCAATATTGGCCGTTGGGAATCCTAACTTTCGACCTTTTCCCTTGCCCAGAGTGGTTTGGCCGGATAGTCGATAATGTCTGCCCAGGGCTGTTGCGGCATCCGTTACTTTGCTCTTGTGCAGCAAATGTCGAATCAGGGTGCTGGAAACTCTGGCATTTTGTTCATCAGCAAGTATAATCTCTTTGCCCGGCACAATAACGATTTCAAAATTGAACTTCCGTCCCAGCTCTTTTAGTATCCGGATGTTACCACTTCTGCCGTAACCGAAGTTAAAATCTTCCCCTTCGACCACAACATCCGGCTGAACAGACTTTGCCAGAAATTCATCAACAAAGGACTCCGGGGAAAGGTTCAAAATCCTATAGCTGCTTTCTAAAATTACGAGGCAATCCACGCCAAATTGATTGAGCAAATGTTTTTTCAACGCTATTGGAGTTAATACGCCAGGTGCTTTTTCCGGATATAAGATAGCCACAGGATGTGGCTCAAAGGTCATCAGGACGAGGTCAGAATGCCTTTTATCCGCGAGCTTTCGTGCGACGTTGATTATTTCCTGATGTCCGAGGTGGACGCCATCGAAATTGCCGATGGTCAGCACACAGCCTTTCTTTAGTTTCGCTAATTGTGAAAGGTCTGAGTTTGTTTCTATAATTTCCACTACTGTTTTACCTTTTTTATGGAGAGTATTAGTTTCGCGCAGCGCAGGCCCGAATCAACGCGCCGTAAATTGCATTTCGGTGCTCGGTATCTTCCATTTTTTCCGGATGCCACTGGACAAACAATCCGAATTTACAATCGATACACTCCAGGGCCTCGATGACACCATCTTCGGCGTGAGCAATAACCTTCAGTTTCTTCCCCAGCTTATCGACCGCCTGATGGTGGTTTGAATAGACGAGGGCCTCTTGGGCGCCAAGGAGCTCAGCCAAAGAGCTGCCCGGCTCAATCCGCACACGATGGTAGTTTCGGCGATGCGCCACCTCTGTTCCCACCTGCGAAGGGATGTCCTGTATGAGCGAGCCACCTGAAACCACATTTGTAAACTGCATACCCAGACAGACTCCCAGCAGTGGTTTGCCGGCACTCAACCATAAAGAGATCAACTTTCTTTCAAAATTGTACCGCTGCATGGGAAGTACTTTTACGGTTTCATGGGGCTGCTGGCCGTAGGCCGAAGGCGGGATATCCGCGCCTCCTACCAGCACCAAGCCGTCCAGCTCCTGGACATATCGCTGCAAAATCTCTTCATTCGTAACCGTCGGCAGCACTACCGGGACGCCGCCGTTCTCAGCAACAGCCTCCACATAAGCGAAGCCAACCATAGTCGAAGCAGAACTGTTCTGGTTATCTACCTTATAAACACTTGTAATTCCGATGAGCGGCTGAGCCGGACCAGAAGTGCTCCGGCAACCCACACAAGACGTGAGAATCACCAACCACAGCAATAC